>CAQRXS010000010.1 GCA_948874605.1 uncultured Bacilli bacterium
CTCATTGTACCATCTTTAATATGTAACTCTGTATCTAACACTTCATTGATACGTTTTGCAGATACTTGTGCTCTTGGAACCATCATGAATATCATTGCAAGCATTAGAAATGACATGATTACTTGCATTGCATAAGATGAGAATACAATCATATCCCCGAATAAAGCTAATTTACTACTTAAAGCAGCATCTCGAATTAAATAAGCTCCAATTGTATAAATGGCTAGTGTTAAACCATACATTACTAAATACATTACGGGAGATAAAATAGCAAACTTTTTTTGGTTAAATAGTTGTTGATTGGTTAAAGCATTATTAACATCTTCAAATTTTTCTTCTTGATAAGCTTCTGCATTAAAAGCTCTTACGACACGAATACCTGTTAAATTTTCTCTTGTTACTCCATTAATTTTATCTGTTAATTTTTGAACAATTTTAAATCTTGGTAAGACAATAATCATAAGAATACCTATTACCGATAATAAAACAACAACAGCAATTGCAGTTAGCATACTCCATTGCCAACTTTTATTTAATATTTTTGTGATAGCCCAGAATGCTGTTATCGGGGCTTTAATTAGAAGTTGTAAGCCCATTGCAATTAGCATTTCTACTTGTGTAATATCGTTTGTTGTTCTAGTAATTAAGCTGCTAGTTGAAAACAATTTTACATCTTGAATTGCTAAATCAGTTACTTTACGAAATAATTTTTTTCTTGTATTTTTGGAAAAAACAGCAGCAATATTTGCAGCAATATAGCCCACGATTATAGAGGATACTAAGCTTCCAAAAGCACATAGTAACATATAGCCACCATTTTTTAAAATATCACTCATTTGACTGCCTTCCGTTTGGACAAGGATTGTTATTTCTGACATATAATCTGGCATTTTTAAATCTAACCAAACTTGACCTACTATAAAAGCAATGACGATGAGAACCAGACACCATTCTTTTTTTCCTAAATTTTTAAATAATTTAAACATTGTTTAAAACTCCTTCCTTTTTTTTGTAGCATTTTCAATGTTGTTTTGCATACACTTAAGCACTTTTAAAAACGTTTCAAGCGAATACTCAGATATTCCTTTCGTTATTAAAGCTCCTAATTTTTCAAATTCATTTCTTTTTTCCATATATGCTTTTTTGGCATTGTCATTGATAACTATTTTTTTGATTCTTGCATCATTTTGAATAGAAATACGATCAATTAAATGATTTTTTTCCATAGTTTTTAACACGCCTGAAACTGTCGCTCTTCTAAGGGACAATACTTCTTCTAAGTCTCTTTGTAAGATTTCTTTGTCATCATTTTGAATTAAATAATCTAGAATCTGTAGTTGAGTTGGGCTTAAACATTTGGCTGCTTTAGAGCTTAGTTTTGAAACTTGCATGAAGTATCGGAATGCGGCTAAATCAAAAGCTTTAATTTGATATAAAACATCATTTTTATTCACAATATTCACCCACCATTCTGTCCCTACCTAAAGTATATTATTACAAGAAAAAATAAATGTCAATGACCTTACAAAATCTTCACTTAACTTTCACAAAAGAAAAAAGTTCTTTTTTAGAACTTGATTACTCCCACGCATCTATTATATTTTTTAAAAACTCACTAATGGCATCATTTTCAGAATACATAAAGAAATTTTCTTCGAAATAGTCATTATGAATCATATTTTTCAAAAAGTCTTTATCTATTTCTTCTAATATTTCTTCCATAGTGTTTTGGGCATATCCCTTTATTTTCTTTAAACATTCACGTTGCTCATCCTGAACATTTTTTCTTTCGGTTGGATAACCGCTTGCGAACTCGGTTTCGAAAAGAGAGTTAAAAATGCTTTCTAATTGAAATTCTGCTCCTACACCAAAATACTTGCCAAACGGTATGGAAATAGCATTTCCAGCATTGATACGTGCAAATAATTTAGCATCAACTTCATCCGTAATTAGTCCGCAGTAAACATTAGGCATAGCATTAGAAGTAATTAATACACCTTGTCCTGACGCACAGCCAGTTATGACAAAGTCTACTACTTTACTATTTAATAGAATTCCTGCTAACACCCCAGCACCTACATAATCTATATCAGCTTTTTTGCCTTCTTCTACTCCATAATTAAAAACTACGTGATGATATTTTGCAGCAACTTTTTCTAGAACTCGAAAGATAAATTCATTTTTCTTTTTCTGACTATTCTCATTAATTAAGGCAATTCTCATTCCTACACTTCCCTTTTATCTTCCTAAGTTTAGCACAATCTATTTTATTTGACAATATGGAACTCTAAAATTACTTTTTTAATGTTTTAACACAAGAATTGTTATACATTTCTTTGGTAATTAAAAACTGATTGGTCGTGATTGCTCTATCAAATACAAATTCTTTTTTCTCTAAGTTTGTTTTAATAAATCCTGCTTTTTCAAAAGATTTTATTGCACCGATTCTATCATTAGGAATTATATCTGATAATTCATTTATATTGTTTTTCTCAAAAGCAATTTTTTCTAGTTCTAAAAGTGCTTTATAAGAATAGCCTTTTCCTCTGTATTTATGCTGAATTACAATTCCCATACTATGGATAGTTCCATCTAAATAATAATAGATTTCCCCAATTGGTTCTTCGATATCAGAATCATAAATATAGGCAAAATATTTATCTGGTTCTTTATTCATCCAATTCTTATACCATGACAACATTTCCTCGTTTGTCTTATAAATTGTTCCAGTATTTTTGTCATATCCCTTTAAATCAATATCATAGCCAGCATTATATTTCATCGTTTGGACGTCTTGCAGCCACTTTTGACAAAAAATTAATTCTTCTTTTGTTGGCACTTTCAAATATATTGAACTCATTTTAATTCCTTCCTTTATTTACCTAGTTAGCATTTTTCTACAATTTTACTTACAAGTTCTACATCCATCCTTTCTATAGCTTGCTTCGATACTCCTGCTATATGAGGTGTTACGATTACATTTTTTCTAAATTTAGAAAACAGTTCTTCATAATTTTCTAAATCAATATCTAATCCTACATAAAAGGTATTGTGTTCCTCTGCTTTTTTTATTAAAGCTTTTGTATCTACAATATCTACTCTAGAAGTATTGATAAATGTAGCTGTAGATTGTATTAATTTTATTTTTTCTTTGGATATTAAATTCCTTGTTTCCTCTGTTAGGGGAATACTTACATTTATTATATCACTTTTCTTTAATATTTCATCTAATGATACAAAGCTAACTCCTAGATTAATTAAATCTTGATGACTTGTAGGATTTTTGGTAAAACAAGATATTTGCATATGAAATACTTTAGCAATTTTTATTACTTCTTTAGAAATATTCCCAGCGCCTATTAATCCCAATTTTTTACCACTAATATCTTCCGCTCTTACTTGTATATTCTTCTTATGCCCTTTTTTCTCCAGTACTAAATTATTTGCTTCTGTTATCCTTTTATTTAACGAAAGAATTAATGAAAAAATATGTTCAGCTACTGAAATCGTATTTGCCATATTTATGTTTAATACGGTAATCAGTTTTGATTTTTTTACTTCCTCATCAATATGGTCTGTACCAATGGATAACGTAGCTATTATTTTTGGAGATGTTATAGACTTAAGAATTTCTTTTTTGATTTTCGTTTGGACACCAATAATTAAAATGTCATATTTCTGTAGTAGCGACATTACTTCGTTCGAGTTTGGAGTTTTCTCTGAATTTCTAATTACCACTGAAATATTATTTTCCTTTAACATTTTTATTGCATCTATATTTAAATCATCAATAACGGAATATGCATTTTTCATAATACTACTCGCTCCCATTCTTATTTACTAGTTTTAGATATAAATTTTCTACTTTTTTTAACTCTTCCCACTCTTTTCTAGACACATTTCTATTTGTCATGTTGCTTTTTATTTTTCCTATTCTTTGATTATAACTTAATATGCTTTTCATGTTACTTTTTTCTCTTAAATGATTTAATAAATCTAAAGAGTTTTCACTTACAGGAATAACTTGAAATCGATTATTTTCACTTACTACATAACATACTTTAACATTCATTGATAAGCAGTTTAAAATAAAATTTGGTAACAATTGATAGCACTTATTATGTGAGTCTATATTAGAAAGTTTTGCATATCTACTAACCAATCGTTCTTCTTCATATCTTTCTCTAGTTCTAAGTAGACTTGATAAATCGCCTTCCACTATAATATTTACTTCTATCTCGCAATTTTGGCTTTTGGTTTTTATTACATCTATTAAAAATAAATCCACTGGAGCTTTTTCTCTTAATACAGAATATCCACTTTCTATAGCATAATGAAATAATTCATCTCCCCATAAATGAGCATCAAAATTTGTAAGTTTTGAGTAGTTGGTTGGATATTTTAATAATATTTCTTCTGAGTACTTATTTAGATGGCGATACTCATCAGAATTTATTATTATAAAATTTGAGAAGTCAGAATTTTGAATAAATGTTGTTTTGCCAGACCCAGGTTGACCTACAACAAATAAGATAGTTGGACGTGAAGCAATTTTCTTTCCTTTAAAAAGACTCTTTTTTAGATTTTCTAATACTTTGATATGTTCAGCTTTAGATAATTTATAATTTTGAATTAATTTTTCTAAACTAGCATTTTCCATTTTTTTCTCCTATTAAATTTTTTTCTTTATATTAATATAAAAACTAGGTATTACAACCTAGTAATTCTTAAAATGGTGATCCGTACGAGGTTCGAACTCGTGAATGTAACCTTGAGAGGGTTATGTGTTAAGCCACTTCACCAACGGACCAAAAAGAAAAATGTCATTTTTAAGACATTCTTATCTTACCATAAAGCTTTTTCTCTTACAATAGTTTTTCCTCAAAAATATTACTTTATAATCCAACTATAAGGCTATCATAAGATGCCATACCAAAATTCCATCAAAATAATTTTCTATTTTAATATTGTGTATAAAATTATTTAAACAGTCTATTTTTTGGCTTAATTCAAAATTATCATCTTTTTTAACGTATAGATACAATTGAACATTTCCAGTTTGCGCTTTCTGAAAAAGTAGCGCGTAGGGTTTGACCATCTTTGTTTATCCAAGAATACATTTTTGAAGTTTTAGAATATGATTCTAAGTTTCCTTCTATTCCTTCTAATTTTTCAACCATCTCTTTATAGGTATAATTTTTTTCTTTGATATGATTTGCTATATCGTAACATAAAGAAAATTTTAAATCTGCATTTTTTAGTTTTTCTTTTTCATATGTTGCATCAATAGTACCAAAACCATTTTTAAATTCTACGGTTATTTTTGTTTTTGATGTCAGTTGCCAAATATATGTATCATTCTCTTCTTGCTTCTCTCCTTCAAAACCAATAATTTGATTCATTTCTTCTATTTTCATTTCTGGATTTAGTAATTTCATACATTCAGCGACTTCACAGTTTCCTTTGGACTTTTCCTCTTTTTTCTCGTCTTCTAATGGAGTATTTTCCTCTTTCGTACAACCTGTAACGCTTATTAAAAATAAGGCACAAATAAATAACATTAATAATTTTATTTTCATTTTCATCCTCTTCTCAATAACCAAATTATATCAAATATCAATAAACTTTTCTACTGATATTACGAAATACTTTTTAAAAGACCTGTAATTTTATTTAATTACAGGCAATCAAAGTATTATATTTTTCTAGATAAATTTATTCCATCTTTAAATCCACATGGATTTGCACACTTATACCCAGATAGGCATCTTGCTCCTACTTCGTAGATTTCTAACTCTTTTAATATTTTCTTATCACGTGGGTCTGTAGATTCTCTTAAAGCTTTTGTGTATTTTAATAAAGTTTGATAATTTTGCATGCATGTTTCTAGTTGTGCACAAGAGCAAAGTCTTTCTTGCAATTTTAAAATAAAATCTTCATATTTACCAGTTTCATTTACATACACTAGCATTCCTTGTGGATATAAATCAGCAACAGAAGCTATGTCATTAAACCATTCTCTTGTTAAAATGGCATCATCTTCAAGCTTTGGCGGTAGATAAAACAAAGGACTTTCTGGAATAGAAATATTTAAATCTAATGTTCTATGTCTTTGCTCCTGAGCTACTTGAGAGAGACTAGCATAATAATTCGTACTATAGCTTCTTTTAAAGAATTCTTCATAATCATTATCTTTTACAATAAGTGAAAACTCTCTTTTTCTATAATCTTCGATTCCATAAGATAAATCAATAATACCAGTATTTTTTAATAAATCTCTAAGTTCTTGAATGCTTGGTTTTAATATTTCAATAATAGGAAGATTTTGTTCATTTTGTCCCAATTTATTTAAAAAGTGATAAAGATAGTTCCACTGTCTATAAGATGTTGTGTATTCCATTTTTGTAGGTGTCATAACGGATATCATGTAACGAGCATTTTCCATTGCTAATTTATGGATTTTACTATCTGACAAAAATTTTTCATTTGGATAATCACTTTTTATTTTTCGTTCAAAGATGCCAATCCATTTTTCATACAATAAAAGCTCTCTTTCACTAGGAAACATTTTTGTATAACGTGCTGATTTTTCACTAGTATTGTACTCGTGTTCATTATTTAAGTACATCGCTAAAAGTTTGGGAATACCAGTAATATACAAAGTAATATGGCCATGCCCAAAGACACTTCCATGATTATTTTCTTTATTTGCCAAAATACGATCTTGAGTTTTTTCAGCTGGTTCTAAAATGATTTCTTTCCAATCTCTTTGTGTATAGCAAATATTCGCCGAATGTCCGCCTTGTAAATCAAGCATTTCGCGAGTTGTATTTTGAATGGTTTCTTGATCTGTTGTAGTAATTCCAGTTATGTCTACTGTCATAATTTTCCTTCTTTCTATGTTGCCCCATTTTATCTCTTACATTTATATTACCTTATTTATCCATATATTTCAATAATTTTTAGAATAATGTGTAATAAAAAAAGAAAGACATTGTCTCACTTTTCCGTGCATCATTTACCTACTATTTTTTGATTAATTGGTAAGGTATCTCATACTTTTGTAATTCTTCTTCTCTTGGCAACTTACTTCCCACAAACCCAAAGTTTCTAATTGCAATGTTTCTAATTGAGCCATAAATTTCTGTATTTGTAACATCTAGTACGAATGATGCATCTGTTACACTAAAAGGAATTGCACTATAGTTAAATATTTCCTCTTCCATTCTTTCTTCTGGTTTAATTGTTCCATCTGTATATTGCTTTGTAATATGAATAATCTCACCGGTTTCATTTCTGTAAATCTCGCATAGAAAATCGTCTCTGTTTGCGAAAGAAGAAACAAATGTTACCCTTGATACTTTTAATGCTTCTAATCTTCTAGCATTTTCTAAATAAAGATTTACTAAGGAAAATTTGTATTGAATACTTCTTAATGTATTTAATATATGTTTTCTTTGGTTCCCATTTTCTAAATTTAATTGTTCTAATTCTCTATGCTCTTTTAAGTAAGCAATTATATCTTTATGCTTTTTGGCAAATGAAGCTAAATCACATTCGCTTTCAAATAGTGTTTGGCGAATTAAATCCTCTCTAGTTGATATATCTTGTATATCTTGTACAAGATTCATAATCGGTTCAAGCCCCTCTTTTTTTACAGTTTCAAATAATTGACAATAGGCTGTACTTTCTAAAATATCCATAAAACATCTCCTTACTGATTCAAGTATAGCATCCGTTTTATGAATTTAAAAGTTTATTTTAATGAGTACTTTAATCTTAGCGTATTTAAAATCACAGTAAAACTACTTAAAACCATTGCAAGACTAGCAAGCATAGGATTTAAAGAAATCCCTAAAGGATGTAATAATCCCATGGCAACTGGAATCATTAAAATATTATAGAAAAAGGCCCAAAATAAATTTTGTTTTATTTTTTGAACTGTTTTTTTACTAATACGGATTAATTTTACTATGCTCTTTAAATCATTTTTTGTTAATATAACATCAGAAGAATCCATGGCAATTTCTGTTCCACTTTTAACGCTTACACCAATATCGGAGCTTGCTAGAGCAGGACTATCATTTATGCCGTCACCACACATCATAACCATACCTTCTTCTTTTTTTAATTTTTTGATGACTTCGACTTTTTCTTTTGGTAAAACGTTAGATATTACAGTTTTAATTCCAATCGACTTGGCAATTTTTTTGGCAGTTTGTTCATTATCACCGGTTAACATGATGACTTCTATTTTCATATCAGAAAGATTTTTTATAACATTCTTTGCTTCTTCTCGCACTGTATCATTTACACCAATAAGAGCTAACACTATATTATCTTTCGCTATATAAACAATACTATTACCAAGAGTCGCTAGACGATTCTCATCTTCTTGATATTTATTTGAAATTTTATATTTTTTTAACATTTCCCTATTACCAACTATGATTTTTTGATTTTCTATTTCTCCTATCATACCACAGCCAGGAATATTTTTTAGATTATTTACAGTTTTTCTCGCAATGCTATTTTTCTCTAAATAGTCTGTAAAAGCTTTAGCAATTGGGTGTGAAGAGTTTGCTTCTAGGCTTCCCGCTAGTTGTAATAATTCATTTTTTGGTAAATTACTATAATTTATAATTTCAGCAATTTGCAATTTTCCATAAGTTAGAGTTCCCGTTTTATCAAAAACGATTGTTTTTACTTTGGAAGCATTTTCTAGTATTTCACTTTTTTTAATTAGAATACCTTTTGTAGCACACAAGCCTTCACTCACCATAATTGCAAGTGGTGTTGCGAGCCCTAAACTACAAGGACACGCGACTACTAAAATGGTAACAAATGTTAATACGGCATTTTCAAAAGTCTGTCCAAAACTCAAATATAATAACATTGTAAGGATAGCAATTATTATTACACAGGGTACAAAGTAGCTTGATACTTTATCTGCCACTTTAGCTATTCTAGCTTTGGTATTAGAAGCTTCTAGGACCAGTTTTACAATTTCAGAAACTGTTGAATAGGCACCTATTCCCGTTGCCATGTATTCAATGTATCCATCATAATTCATACTTCCTGCTAGGACTTTATCCCCAACGCTTTTTGATACCGGTTTACTTTCTCCCGTTATGAAAGATTCATCTAGATGCGCATTGCCATAAATAATACTTCCGTCTACCGCGATTTTTTCACCAGCTTTCGAGACAACAATGTCTCCTTTTTTTATTTCATCTAAATTCACAAGTTTTAGTTCATTATCCACTTTAATTGTCGCTTGGTTTGGAGTTATGGTAACAAGTTTTTGGATTGCTTCCTTTGTTTTATCTTTACTAAATCCATCTATATACCTTCCAAGCTTTATAAAATAAATGACAGTAGCTGAGGATTCAAAATAAAGATTCATAACAGCAGAAGAAGTCCCTTTACTTACTAAGTACATATTGTATAAACTGTAAAGAAAACTAGTAATTACTCCGATTCCAACTAATGTATCCATGTTAGGTGTTTTATGAAGTAAATTCTTGTAACCATTTTTTAAAATATCCAAGCCATAAATTAGAAAACACAATGTTAGAATAAGTAGACAAATCATATAGTTCCAGGGATGAGTGTGTGGATCTAGTATGGATATTATTGGCAGGTTTATCATGTGTCCCATTGATATATACATCATGAAAATTATTAAAAATGTATGGATGATAAAGATTATTTTTTCTTGTTTCGTTTTTTGTTCTATTTTTATTTCTTTGAATTCTCCTAAGCTTTTAAAACCAGCGTTTTTTACAAACTCTTCTAGTTTTTCGAGATTTAGCTTTTTCTCATCGTATTCGATTGTCGTGGTTGCCATAACAAGATTTACTATTGCCTTTTCAATCCCATCTTGTTTGTTTAAATATTTTTCTAACCCACTTGAACAAGCGGCACAAGTCATTCCTTCAATCGATAAAATGATTTTTTTCATTTATGTGAGTCTCCTATTACTTCAAAACCAAGATCTTCTATTTTTTCATAAATTAAATTTATATCCATTTCTTTGTTTGTTTTGATCGTAACCAGTTCTTTTTGATAGTCTGCTTGCACATCCAATATCCCATCTATTGTTTTTAGCACATTTTGGATTCTATTTTCACAGCCATTACAGACCATATTTTTCACTTTTATTTTTATTGTAATCATTTCATTACATCCTTTCTATTTTACTAACTCTTAATACTCTTAAGGCATTTAATATTGCGATTATAGATACACCGACATCGGCGAAAACTGAGGCCCACATGGTAGAAATTCCAAGACATGCGAGCAAAAGAACTACTATTTTTACGGTTATGGCAAAAATAATATTTTCTTTCACGATTCTCATCGTTTTTTGTGATAGTTTAATAGCGCTTACGATTTTTTTTAGTTCGTCGGTCATAATTACGATATCAGAAGCTTCTATTGCACTATCAGCACCCAAGCCACCCATGGCAAAGCCGATATCTGCAATTGCTAAAACTGGGGCATCATTAATTCCGTCTCCTACAAAAGCAACTTTACTACCCTCTTTTTTCTTTTGTAATAAATTTTCAAATTGTAAAACTTTATCTTGTGGTAATAAATCCGTATAAATTTCGTCAATTCCTAAATTTTTGGCAACACTTTGGCCAACACTTTGACGGTCTCCTGTAAGCATTACTGTTTTTTTAATAAAATTTTGTTTTAACTCCTTGATAGTTTGCTTAGCATCTTCTTTTACCTTATCCGCAATTAAAAGATAACCTTTATATTCTCCATCTATGGCAATATTCAAGATTGTACCTACTTCATTACATTTTTCAAACTTGATATTATTTTTAGCCATCCACTTTTCATTCCCTACAAGAACAGTATGTTTGTTTATTTCTGCTTTTATTCCATAGCCTGGTAATTCTTCTACATTTTTAATTTGTGATTCCTCTATTTTGCTTGCATAGGAATTTTTTATTGCTTCCGCAATAGGATGACTTGAATATTTTTCGGCATATGCAGCATACTTTAAAATCTCTTCTTTTGTAGCATTTGTAGGTTCAATTTTTTGCACCTCAAAAACTCCTTTTGTCAAAGTTCCAGTTTTATCAAAAACAACAGTATCTACTTTAGATAAAGCCTCTAAATAATTGCTTCCTTTGATTAGAATTCCCATTCTACTAGCTCCACCTATTCCCCCAAAGAAACTAAGTGGAATAGATATTACTAAGGCACAGGGACAGGAAACGACTAAAAATGATAAAGCCCTATAAATCCAAACAGAAAAGTTTTCTTTGGTTATTAATGGAACTATTACAGCAATGAAAGCGGCTAATAGGACTACAACTGGAGTATAATATTTGGCAAACTTTGTGATAAAATTTTCTGAAGAAGATTTTTTGCTACTTGCAGATTCCACTAAATTAAGTATTTTACTAACAGTGGAATCCCCATACTCTTTCGTTACTTTAATTTTTATCAAGCCATTTAGGTTTATACAACCACTTAAAACAGCATCTTGGGCGGTGACATCTCGAGGAAGCGCTTCCCCTGTAAGCGCTTTGGTATCTAGACTAGAAGATCCTTCTATTATATTACCATCTAAAGGGATTTTTTCACCTGGTTTTACAACAATAATGTCATCAACTTTTACTTCTTTAGGATTTACTTTTTGTAAAGTTTCGTTCACTAATAGATTTGCATCATCTGGTCTTATGTTCATGAGAGAAGAAATTGATTTCCTAGATTTATTTACGGCATATTTTTGGAAAAATTCTCCAATTTGGTAAAATAACATGACAGCCACGGCTTCTGGTAATTCTTGAATTGCAATTGCCCCGATAGTTGCTACAGCCATTAGAAAGTTTTCATCAAATATTTTTCCTCTTAGGATATTACGCAAGGCTTTTTTTAGAATCTCAAAACCTACACATAAATAACTTAAAATAAAGAGGCAATTATTTAACCAAATATATTCAAACTTTACTAATATAGCAATTAGAAATAAAAACAAAGAAATAATTATCTTAATACCCTTTTTCTTCATATTTCTTGAACCTCTACATCTGGTTCTTCTTTTTTTATAACTTTTTTTACCTTTTTCATTATTTCTTCTTTCTGCTCTTCGTCATAAATTAATTCCATTCTTTGTAGTAAAAAATTTATATTTACTTGTTGTATTCCTTCTATTTTCTCAATGACTCTTTCTAGCTCTAAAGCACAATTTGCACAGTCTAAACCTTCTATTTTAAAATTACTTTTCATTTTCTATTCCTCCTAACCTTTTATGTTCAATATGTTCGATACCAATTTCTATTACTTTTTTTACATGATCATCATCGAGCGTATAATAAACTTCTTTTCCCATTTTTCGACATTTTACTATCCCACTTCTTCTTAAAGTACCTAATTGATGTGAAATGGATGACTTACTCATCGATAAAACATTTGCAATATCACAGACGCACATTTCTTTTTTATCTAAAGCATACAAAATTTTCATTCTTGTTGAGTCTCCTAATATTTTATAAAAATCTGCGATTGTATAAAAGAAATCTTCTGATAACATTTCTTTTGACATTTTTTCTACGATATCTTTGTGAATGACATTACAATCACATATAAATTCATTTTTTGCCATATCCTACTCCTTCTAATATATTTTATGCGTTAATTGAATAATCGTTCAACCATAAATATTATAGTTGAATAGCCATTCAATTGTCAATTTCTTTTTTACTTCTCTTTACAAAAAGAACAAATTTTTTTCAAACTTGTTCTTTTTCTTTAACCATTCATTTTGTCACTTAATTTTTTTGGCATTTTCTTAATGATATTAATACCAAATTTCTTTAATTTTTCAAATCTTTTCTTTGTTCT
Organism: uncultured Bacilli bacterium; assembly: GCA_948874605.1. Next base: position 12,868 of record CAQRXS010000010.1, read on the forward strand.
ATTAATTCATAGCTTTTCTTTATATAATACATTATTTCATCATCTTTTAAGGTATCATCTAAAAGAATCGTAATCCAGTTCTTTTTATTCATATGATATGCAGGATAAAAGTTTTTTTCTTTTAATAACGATTGGATCTCTTCCTCTTTTAATTTTACATTTAATATTTCAACTTCTTCTTCACCTTCTGCAATTTTATTTTTCTTGATATTCATAATCGCGGCATACCATTTTGCGTTTCTTTGACTTCGAAACACTCCACAACCCGGAAATTTAGGCCAAAGAAATTCTGGAGAATCCTTATATAGTTTTAAAATATTACTAGCTATTCGATTTGCTTGATTTGAAAAAAAGTATTTTGGCGTAGTACACTTTTCTCTTATATCAATTAAAATATTTTTAAATTCTTCTTTTATTTTACTCACAAATTGCCCCTTTTGATTTTCAAGACGATGATTGGTATACTCACTCTCAAAGTTTAAATCAAATATTTTCCCTTTTACTACACCAAGTTCTGAAACTACTATGTCTACACGAAAAGTATCATTACATATTTTTTTGGATATTATGTAGTTTTCGTTTTGTTTTATAAATCCATAGGATAGTAGTTTATTCAAATCTATTTTACTCTTTTGAAATATCTCATTTTCTATATTCATCTTATACCTCTCTTAAATTTCTAGTTCTAGCCCTACACCAACTTCATAAATTTTCATTTGTTTCGCAATTTCAATTTTGGCTTCTAGAGAAATACAATGACATGGATATAATAATTTTATATCATTCTTTTTTAAGTATTTTATTGTTTCTTTTAATCTAGTATCATTTTCAAATAAATGGAATCCTCCTATTACGCCATATACTCTTTCTTCCTTACAAACTTCCTTAGCATATTCTATGATATTACAGATGCCACTGTGAGAACAGCCAGTTATAATAAATAAACCATTTTCATTTTTATAAACTAAAGCAGAATCTTCTTCAAGCTGATCTTTTATTTTTCTTCCATCTTGGATAGTTTTACCTATACTGTATCTATCCTCAAAATTATTTGAAACAGGTATTTCTCCTAAATAAGTAATATTTTTACTTATACTAATTGGCTTTTTCGACAAATTTAGTTTACATACTTTTGAGAGTTCTTCTTTTGATAAAGGAGAGCCAATATATAGCCCTGTTGCATCTTCCTTATAATTAAATGATTCTGGATGTGATATTAATTCGATGTTTCTTTTTTCTTGAAAAAAGTATTGAAGTCCTCCTGTATGATCATCATGACCATGCGATATTACTAATTTATTTACTTTATTTAAATCTATATTCATTTTTTTTGCATTTGTTATAAAGGCATCTGAATATCCGACATCAAATAATATTTTATCCTCACCATCTTCTATGTAATAACTAACACCAGGTTCTCCTAGGTAGTACATATCTATAAACGTATTGTTATCTTCTAAAACTTTTAATTTCATTTTCTCAAACCTTTCTAATTTTCTTTTGGAACTAAAGTATATGGTATCTGTGAAATTTCATAGCTGCTATCTTGTTTTATTTGAATCAATGTAGCACCTCTTTGCTCTTCTTCTTTGCTAATACCAGGCATAGCGAGGTAATCAATACTCATTCCATATGTTAAACGAATTCCTTTGTATTCTAAAGACATATTGTTGTAATGGTCATGTCCACAGAAAAAGGCTTTTGTACTTCCAAGATTCAAAGCTTCTTCAAACATTTTACTTGGATATTCTGAAGCACAAACTTTATCAAATAATTTCTCATTATTTTCACCAAAATAATAAGTTACTTCATTGCTTCCCTTTTCATATAATTCATAAGCTGTTTTATATTCTTGCAGTGGAATATGGAAAAATACCATAGAAGATATTTTCTTTTGTTCTTCTTTTTCTAATCGTAAAATATTTTCTTTATACCATTCTACTTGATCATCGTGAATATAATCGTATTTGTTTAAACCCTCGCCAGTATATGCATTCGAATCAATTAAAAATAAAGCTTGGTTTAATGTATTATCTTTATTTCTTAATTCTATTAACTGGTTATTACGCCCAGTAATATTTGGCTCTATATAAGGGTATAATAAATTTTTACTGGTTTTATACGATAATGCTTTATATAAATTATTTAATTCTTCTTTCGAGTAGGTTGCTACAGGTTCTGTATCATGATTTCCATAAGTAAAAGCCCAAGGAATACCTATGTTTCTCATAAATGATGCAAATTGCATTACTGGTGTATGATTATTGATTGAAAATGAAAATAGTCCTAAAGGAAAAGTTAAATCACCAGTCACTATTATAAAATCTGGGTTTGTGTATTTTATTAAATTATAAATTGTATCTAGAGCTTTCGCGTCTTTACGGAATGAAAATATACTACCACCAAGATGAATATCTGTTAATTGTAAAATTTTAAAATCTTCTTCTTTTTCATTGATAATAGTAAATACGCCATTTTCTTCATTATAAGTAATCGTGGCTTTTTCTTGAGCAATATTTGGAATGGAATTAATATAAGGTTGTAATATCCAAAAATCTTTTTGTAAAACTTGGTATGTAATCATTGCTAAACAAATAATGCTATAAAAAGCAATTCTTTTTTTATTTATCACAATATTTTTATAAGTGTAAATTCCTCTATATTTTAAAATGTAAATTCCAGCAATAATTATATATATAATGGCAAAAAGGAAGAAAATTGTTCTAAAATTAGTTTTGAATAGAGCACATATGATAAGGTATATTCCCCAAAATACTCCAGTAAACCTTATAACATTTCTAAAACTACAATACCATTTCGTATTCCCGCTTTTTTTACTACACCATTTTGCAAGTAAAATATTTTTAGCAAAAAGTAACACACCTACTTCGATATAAAAGAGAATGTAATTAAAAGATTCGATTAATTCGGATATTTTAGAGTTTTTTCTCATGATAAAAATATCTAAGATAATATATATTAGGAATAAAATGAAAAAGAAAAAAGAATTTAAAGTTTTTTTATAGTATTTGTCTTGTAACTTTTTTAAATAATCATAGGCATCTAAAGAATAAGTTTCTTTAAGCTCTTTTCTATTTTTTCTCTTCTTCCCTATTCGATAAGAAAAAAAGAAAAAAAGAAGAGCCATTAAAATAAATCCTATACTTGGTGTTACACAGAAATTATAAAGATAAACAACAGCAAATATAGAGGTTATAACTTGAAAGTAGTAACTTCTGCGAGCATTTTTAAAACTTTTTTTCAATTCTTCTTTTGATAGAAGATTATCTGTTTCTTTTAGTTTTTTTATATCTTTTTCTTCATAGCCTGCTTTTTGGCATAACTTTTCTAATGTATTATATTCTGCAATCACTTCAAAGAATTCCTTTTTTTCTAATTCTTTTACTAAACTTTTAATAACAGCTTCCTTTATTTCTTTATTTTTCTTTGAATAAGGGATTGGTTCAAAAAATAGATTCACATAATTCTCAATTTTTATTAGATAATTCATACTACACCTCATATTTGTTCCTTGATAACGAAACAATTATAGCATAAATTTTTAAAAAAAATGATACACTAAGCATCATTTTAAAGTTCGATAGTTTGGGTCTGTTGTTTTTGTAAATATTTTGTAATTATAATATTTAAAATCACACAGATAATTCCTATTATTAAGGTGATATAACCATAATTTGCAAAGGACTCCGTTTTTAAATAACTTCCATCTAGCATACGCGATGCGTAGTTTATAAGTAATGGAAGTACAATGCCAATCATAATTCCATTTATAATCATACCTGTACCTAAGTTTGATAACCATTTGTAGTAACTTGATTTCAGAATAGCAATTAACAATATGCATGCGACAATAGAGCAAATTAGTATCATTTTAAATGTAGAACTTCGAAGAAAATTATAGATTTCTATTGCTTCCTTTGCTTCGTTCGGAACTAAATCCTGAATTTCTTTTATAGAATCATTTAATTTTTTATTTATATCTTGTTCTTCTATATAGGAAAATAATTTTTCTTTTTCTTCTTCTGGGATTTCCACACCATATTCTTTTAATATGTCTTCACTTTGATTCATTACTGCTTCAATCTCTTTCGAAACATTTATTTCTTCTACTGATTCACCTGCAACTATTTTTATTGCGCGATCTATATAGGAGTCAAAAATATTTTGAACTCCATCTGTTTTTTCTAATACTTGTTTCATTGCAGTTTCTATATTTTCCTTTTTTATGTTACTATTTTCAGTCACATATTTTACAACATTTTTTGTTAATTGTTCTTGTACTACACTCCCTACAGAACTTGTAATCGAAGCTTCTATATTAGAAACTATACTTAGCACTAATAAAGAAAGAGTTACAAAAACAGTTAAAATACTTATTAAAATTTTTTTCATACTATCACATCCATTTTTTTATTTAATTTGTCTTGATTCTATCAAAGTAGATATCAAAGTCTTTATCTTTTTCGGTTTCTATTGCTTTAATAAATTGCTCTTTATTTGACTCACCATATCCCTTAATCACTTGACTACCAATAATTGTAAATGGGACGCTTTTGGCATCTTGGTTCATTTTTTCAGCAAATATTTTGTAAAGTTCTAAATTTTCTTTATTGTTCCAAGTTTCAAAGAGATGTAAATTATAATATTTTCCGTATTCGTCTTCTATCGATTCAAAAAAATCTTTTTCTGCTTCACAATGTGGGCAACCATCTCCCCAAAACAAATATATGTTTACTTTTCCTTCTTCTTTTTTTACGGAATCTAAAACAATCTTTTCTGTATGTTCTTCTTCGACTACTAATGTACTAAACCAATTCTCAATTTTCTCGATAGATATTTCAGATTCCAATTCTAAACTAGCTTTGTATAAACCATTTTCATAGACTAGTAAAATGGGAATACCCAATGCAAATTTTTCTAAAACAGTCCCTTTCGTTTTTGAACTTTCCATTTTATAAATCGTTTGATTATTTTTTTCCATGTATTCTCCGAGTATTTCTTCTACTCTTTCATAGGAATTATCTGTGGGATAAACGAACACTTTAATGTCGCTTTGTTCTTGTAATAAATTCTCTACTTCAGCTGTGGTAATTTCTTTTAGGATTTCTTCCTTTACAACAGGTTCATTTTTTTGATGAACAATGCATATAATACCAATTAATCCTAGTATTAGAAGAACTATTGCACCTATTTTTTTCATTTTATTTTTCTTCTTTCTGATTTATTTTTGTAGTTTTAACTTTCGAGGTATATATTGCCGCGGCGAATAATAAAATGAAACTTCCAAATAAGAAAACATAATAAATCATAGCCATTGGAGTTGAGGTCTTGACTCCTTCTATATTAGCAAATAAACGATTGTTTGAAAGATAGGCGGTCACTTGTTTTCCTTTTGTGTAAGAGTATGCATTATGAACATTTTCTAAGTCTTTTGTTTCTCCCTCATACAAGACTTTTACTTCATAAAAATCTGTAGTATTACCCGTTTGTTTATTTTTTACTTTTTTCGTTTCGGAGCTTACGACAGTAACTTTAACTTCATCATAATTTAGGGAAGCCTTATCCATTTGAAACCAAAAGATAATTGCTCCAATAACTGAAATTACAAAAGCTAGCCATAATAAGCGAATTTTTGTTTTGTCATTCCAAATACTCTCTTTTATCAAATCATTTTTCATTTCTAATTCTCCTAATCTTCGTATTCACTAGAAATACCATAATATTCTTCTAAGCTGATCCAGTTACCATTATTGTATAGTTTATAAGATAATTCTGTACCAACATATCTTAAATGCCATGATTCATATTTATATCCTGTATATTTTTCCTTTCCTTTTGGAAATCTGATAATAAATCCGTAGCGATAAGCATTTTCGTTTACCCATTTTCCTTCTTGGGTATTCGCGAATGCATCCGTAATGGAATTTAAATCAAAACATAATCCGGTTTGATGTTCTGAATGTCCCGGTCTTGAAGAGTATGTATCTGCCTCAGCTTTTCCATCTCTTGATACGTAATCATCATAAAGTCTTACTTGTAAACTTTGAGGTCTATACCCACTTTGAATCCAAATATTTAGTCCCAGGGCTGCCGAATCAGATTTCATGTCTAGCCAAGCGGAATAAGCCGTATTATTAATGCATGTTGCACATTGTGTTGTTACTCCTTCAGCACTTGTGTATGTATCTTTTGGAACAAAACCGTCTTTTAATGGATATGTTTTGTTAGCTATTAAAACGTTATCGATATAGATAGAGCCATCTATCTCATATATAGTAAATCCTTTTTCTGTGGTTCCTATTTCTTTTTTCTTACCCGTTGGAATTAGCTTAGGATAACTATTTTTTTCTTCTTTTTCCGAAATTACTTTTAATAAAAACTTTTCTGTTGTTTTGTTTCCAGAAGCGTCAATTGCAACATAGGTAAGATTGTACTCGCCTTCTTTTGAAGAATCATATTCTCCTTCTACTGTAAGATTTATTTTTTCACCAGAGTTATCTGTGACAGAAACGTTTTTTAATAAATCAATTTCTTCGCCTACTTTAACTTCTAACT
>CAQRXS010000011.1 GCA_948874605.1 uncultured Bacilli bacterium
GCTCCAAAAATTGCTACATTTATGATTAATCCTGAAAAAATTAAAGATGTTATTGGTCGTGGTGGCGAAATGATTACAAAAATCATATTAGATGCAAGTCATGTAAAAACCGTAAATGACAAAGATGCTGTTAAAGTTGATTTAGAAGATGATGGAAGAGTCATTATTTATCATACAGACCAAAATATAATTGATACTACAAAACAAATGATTCTTGATGTAGTAAGAGAAGTAGAACAAGATGTTTTATACACTGGTCGAGTTACAAAAGTGGAAGATTTCGGTTGTTTCGTTGAGTTATGGCCAAACTGTGAAGGGCTTGTTCATGTTTCTCAATTAGCTCATGAAAGAATCAATAAACCGAGTGATTTAGTAAAAGTTGGCGACGAAATTGTCGTAAAAAGTTTAGGTTATGATAATCGTGGTCGTTTAAATCTTTCTAGAAAAGATGCCTTACCAAAACCAAAGAAAGAAAAAACAACGGAAGAGAAATAAGCAAAAGAATAAATTTATAAATTTGCAATAGAATAAGAGTAGGTGAATACTATGAAGACTCTTATTCTTTTTTTAAAAGGTTTAATTATTGGACTAGGTAAAATCATACCTGGAGTTTCAGGTTCCTTAATTGCTATAAGTTTGGGTGTGTATGAAGAAGCTTTAAAAAGGATAGAAAACATATGGAAGACAAAAAAAGAATCTCTTCTCTTCTTATGTCCCTTAGGTATAGGAATTTTATTATCCGTTTTATTTGCCAGCAAAATAATGCTTTATTTTTTAGAAAATTATTATGTTTTTACGGTTATGGTTTTTATCGGACTAATTGTTGGAACCGTACCTAGTATTGTCAAAAAACAAAAAATAACGACCTTTGATTTTTTCATCATTAGTGGAATAGTTCTGTTTTTCTTTTTTATAGAAAAGAACTTGCATCTTCCATCGTTCTCTCCAGATGAATCTATCTTTAGTAGTGTATATATTATCTTTTTAGGATTTATTGATGCTTTAACAACTGTATTACCTGGTATAAGTGGAACCGCGACATATATGATGCTAGGGAGTTATAATTTCATATTATCATTGTTCGCGAATCCTTTGGCAACCCCAATGTACTGTATTTTATTTGCCATAGGTTTAGTACTAGGGATATTTTTAATGATTAAAATAGTGAATTATTGTTTTGAAAAACATTCACATACCACATGGATTTGTATCATTGGCTTTTTGTTTTCGTCCATTCTTTCTCTTGTTTTAAAAATAATAGATTCTGTTAACAAAGCCAATTTATTTCCATTAATCTTGCTGTTTATAATCAGTTATAATTTAATAAACATGATATCAGAAAAATAGAATATATGTAAATAAATGTAAATTTATTAAGTGACGAAATTGTAAGTTGCTTTTTTTTATGTATTATACTATAATTTATTTATGTCAAGATAAGTAAAGAATTTATGAATAAATTTTTTGAAAGGATGAATTAAAAAATGACGAGTGTTGTAGTAACCATTTATTATATTTTATTTGCGTTTTCATTTATATATAGTATGTATTTTGCTGTTACAGGATTATTTGGATTTAAAAACTATCATAAGAGTATGTTTGGAAGACATAAACCAAAGCATAAGTTTGGAATTGTTATTGCTGGTAGAAATGAAGAGAAAGTTATTGGTGCATTAATAAAAAGTTTACAAAAACAAAGATATCCAGAAAAATTATATGAAATATTTGTAGTTCCAAATAACTGTACCGATAACACAGAAGGTGTTGCGAAAGAAGCAGGTGCAACAATTATTCATTGTGATGTTCCAGTAAAACAAAAAGGAGATGCTCTAGAAGATACTTTCAAAAAATTGGTAAAACGTGATGATTTAGATGCATTTATCATTTTTGATGCAGATAACTTAGTTCATCCTGATTTTTTAGCTCGTATGAATGATGCTATGTGCGAAGGAGCTGAAGTTGCTCAATGTTTTAGAGATGCTAAAAATATGGGAGATAACTGGTTAACAGGTTCATATACTTTGTTCTATTTTATTCAAAACTTTTTCTTTAATCGTGCAAGAATGAATTTCTCAGGTTCAGCTGCAATAAATGGTACAGGCTTTATGGTAAAAAAAGAGATTGTAGCCAAAGGTTTTCATACCGTAACGCTTACAGAAGATTCTGAGTTTACAGGTCAATGTGCACTAAATGGCACTCAAGTAGTATTTGTAGAAGAAGCGATTACTTATGACGAACATCCTCAAAGCTTTTGGGCAAGTTGGAAACAAAGAAAAAGATGGACTAGTGGAACACTTAGTTGTTTAAAGATTTATGGCGGTAGATTATTAAAAACATTTATTAAAACGGGTAATATTGCTTGCTTTGATATGTTTATGATGTATGCGGCTCCAATTGTTGTAGTATTAGGTTTTTTCTTAGCCATTGTTTTAGCAATATTTAATTGGGTAGGGGTGGAATTATTTGATTTCTTCTCATATCTTTATGCAACAGGATTAATATTCTTTATTGTCTTCTATTTTATCAATGTAGCTATGAATATCTTTGTTGTAAAATATAATAAAAAAAGTGTAAAAAATATTATGTCTGGAATTATTTTCTTTACATTGTTTATCGCCACTTGGATTCCAATTAATATCATTTGTATGATTAAAAAAACAGATAGTTGGGAACAAATAAAGCACGACAGAAGCGACATAGATTTAGATAATTTGGTAAATTAAGCAGTAGAAATACTGTTTTTTTTTAGGAAAAATAATGTTTTTGTAAAAATTATAGAAGTGGAAATACTTGTCTTTTTTTCTAAAAAAGTATATTATATAAACTATTAACAAGGGGGATTTTGAGATGAAATTATATTATTCACGATTACAAATTGAATTAACACGTAAATGCAATCAAAGCTGTGCTCATTGTTGTAGAGGAAAATCACAAGATATAGATTTGACGCAAGAAATTGTTGACGATTTTTTTTGAGAAAAATGAGATTTATTATATAGGAACATTATTATTTTCAGGTGGCGAACCAACGTTAAATGGTAAAATGCTTGAATATATTGTAGATAAAATAATTGATAAAGATATTATTGTGCAAATGTTTCTGTTTGGTATTAATGGTCTATCTTATAGTGATGAATTAGTAAATGGATTAAATAAGTTAAGAGATTATATTTTGCTAAAAAGTGAAAGACAAAGACTTTGCCCTGGAGTGCTTATGGTATCCCAAGATCAATTTCACAAAGAGGCTAATCCTGAAGTAGTAAAAAAATTACAAAAACTAACTTATTTTGCTCCAATTGATAAACATATAATGGAATATGAAAATATTTTACCTTATGGTAGGGCATTAGAAAATGGATTAAGTAAGCAACAGCCGGATTTAAATGAACTAATAGATTATCAAAAGAATTATAGAATACAAGAAAATGAGGGAGATACATATTTGGTAATTTCTTATCAATATATTTCAGCAAATGGAAATATAATAAACTCAGGAAATCAGTCATTTGATTTGATGGATGAGTATGCTTTAGGAAATGTACAAAATCAAAGTATAGAAGAAATTTACACAAGAGGACCTTTAATGCAATTAAAAAAGCTTTAAAAAATACAGCTTTTTTTATCAAAAAAACAAAGCTTTAATCGCTTTGTCTAACTTCCATAATAACTGGTAAAATCATTGGATGTCTTCCTGTCAATGCACTAATATAAGGAGATAAATCTAAAATAATTTGACCTTTTAAATCTGTATAACTGTAATTTCCTTTTGAAAAACAATCTCGAACAATAGAGGTAACTTTTCGTTCAATTTTATCAATTAAGTCAGCATTTTCATTTACCATAACAAAACCTCTAGTAGTAACATTTGGTTTAATAAGTAATTGTTTCTTTAAAGGATTCACATTAATAATTGTCATTAAAATGCCATCATGACTCATAATTTTTCTTTCTTTTAAAATAGAAGAACCCACATCACCAATTCTTGAGCCATCGACATAAACATCACCAGCCGTAACAGTTTCTCCTCGGCGTACACCATCTGGGGTTAATTCAATAGTGTCACCATTTTTACAAATAAATATATTATCTGTCGGAATACCACAATCTTCTGCTAAAGCTTTATGAGCCATTAACATTCTGTATTCACCATGCATTGGCATAAAATATTCTGGTTTTACAAGACGTAACATTAATTTCAATTCTTCTTCTTTTGCATGTCCAGAAGTATGAATATCTGAGAATTCTTCATTCGTAAATACTTTAACACCTTTTAAATAAAGTTTATTAATAATTTTATTAATACTTGCAGCATTTCCTGGAATAGGTTTCGAAGAGAAAACAACTAAATCATCTGGCAATAATGATATTTGTTTATGTACACCATTTGCAATTCTAGATAAGGCAGCAAGAGGCTCTCCCTGAGAACCAGTACATAAAATACATACTTGGTTTCTCTTTAAATCTTTTGCCTTATTTTCATCAATAAATATACTTCGATCTTTTATAAGTCCGTTTTCAATTGCAATTTCAATACTAGTTTTCATACTGCGTCCGAAAGTTACAATTTGACGATTATTCTTTTTACAAGTTTCGACTATATGTTTAATACGAAAAATATTAGATGCAAAAGTAGCAAGAATAACACGACCATAATGACGGGATATAATATCATTCAAGGTTTCGTCGACACAAGATTCTGACTTAGAAAATCCTTCCGACAAGGCATTAGTACTATCAGAAAGTAATAATTTAACACCCTCATCGCCAATTCGAGCAATTTTATGCAAATCAGCCATAGGCCCAATTGGAGTCAAGTCGAATTTAAAATCTCCAGTTTCAAAAATAATTCCATTTGGAGTTCTTATTACAACAGCGAAACTATCCGGAATGGAATGAGTTGTAGTAACAAACTCGATATCAAAATATTTAAATTTTAAATGTGTATCTTTATGAAAAGATTCTAAATTTTGATAGTTTAAATGGTTATCTTCTAATTTATTTTTAATTAAGCTTGCCGCGATTCCTGGTGCATAAATAACAGGAACTTTTACATTTTGAAGTAAAAAAGCAATTCCTCCAATATGATCTTCATGACCATGAGTAATGATAAGCGCTTTAATTTTGCTTTCATTCATTTTTAAATAACTTACATCTTGAATAACATAGTCAATTCCCATCAAATCACTTTCTGGGAACATAACTCCGGCATCAATAATAATAATTTCATCTTTATGATGCACGACATACATATTTTTACCAACTTCACCAAGCCCACCTAAAGCAACGATGGACGTAGTATCTTTATTTTTTTCCATAATTCACCTCTTTATAAATAAAAATTAAAGTTGTTTCGCTTGAACAATTATAACGCAATTATTTACTTTTGTCTAGGTTTAATGATATACTGTATTTGGTGATAAAATTGAAAAAAAATCAAGGATTTACATTAATTGAAGTACTTGCTGTAATTGTAATTATTGGCATATTAGCTACAGTAGGCGGAGCTTCTGTATTCACTGTGCTTGATTCACAAAAAAAAGAACTAGCAAAAGAACAAGTTGCAAGTCTAAAAGATACCGCTATAACGTATGTGGAATCAAAAAAATGGTATTTAAGAGATTGTCCTAATACTTTTGATGAGAAAAATCCCGATGAAGCGCAGAAAAACATTTGCTATAAAGAAGTCACTGTTCAACAAATTATCGATGCTGATTTTTTTGAAAACAAAAGTAATTTATGTGATACTACGAAAAAAATAATTGTTTATAAAAAGAAATATACAACTGCCGAAGGGAATGCTTTTTCTGAGTTAAAAAGCTATACTTCAGATGATATTTGTACCTATGGAGAATAATCAAAAATACGAAGAATATTTAAGGGATGTACTAGAAATTCCTTTTGTGAATTTAAAAGGATTAGAAATAAAATATTGTGAAGTAATTTTAAAGACAGTGCAAGAATTTTTTTCAAAATATCCAATTTTAAAAAGAAGTATATGTGCAATTGAACCAGTAGAAGGATTTAAAAAATTATTTCCAATCATCTTGGCTTATCAGCACAGCGGTATATTATTTCATAGAAAGAAACTATCAAAATCCTCATTTTATGGGGATAGGATTAAGCGATATTATATATCAGCTTCCTTACGAAGAACTAGAAAAAAGAGTGTTATTATTAGCTCAAAAAGGGTATAAAGAGAAAATTTAAATTTAGTAAAATATTATAAATTTTAAGGAGGATTATTATGGGATTATTTGATAAATTAAAAAATATTGTAAAAAAACAAGAGGAAACACCAAAAAAAGAAGAAGTACTAGAAACTTATGAAAAAGGGCTTGAAAAAACAAGGGAAGAATTTGTTTCAAAATTGAGTCTTTTAGGTGTGAAATATACACGTGTTAGTGAAGAGTATTTTGAAGAATTAGAAAATTTACTAATCATGGCAGATATAGGTGTGAATACAGTATTCACTTTTCTTGAAAAATTAAGAGATAGAGTAAAAAAAGAAAACATAACGGATACGAAATATTTAAATGAAGTAATCGTGGATGAATTATTTATTATTTATGTAAATAACGAATCTTTATCCGATAAAATTAATATGGCTGAGTCTGGGCCTACGGTTATCCTTATGGTAGGAGTAAATGGGGTAGGAAAAACGACCACCATTGCGAAACTTGCCCACAAATACATAGAAGAAAAAAATAAAGTAATGGTAATTGCTGCAGATACCTTTCGAGCAGGTGCAGTAGCTCAACTAGAAGATTGGGCAAATAAAACGGGCGCTTTGTTCTTTGGACGTGAAAACACAGATCCTTCTGGAGTCATATTTGAAGGGTTAGAAATGGCCAAAAAAGAAAACGTAGATATTGTCTTAATTGACACGGCTGGAAGACTTCAAAATAAAGTTAATTTAATGAAAGAATTAGAAAAAATGAATAAAGTAATAGGAAGAATTATTCCTGATGCTCCTCATGAAACCTTACTGGTGATTGATGCAACAACTGGACAAAATGGAATATTACAAGCAAAATCATTTCAAGAGATTACAAGTATTACGGGGATTGTTTTAACAAAACTAGATGGAACTGCAAAAGGTGGAATTGTCTTAGCCATAAAAGAAAGTGTAGGGATACCAGTAAAATTTATTGGATTAGGAGAAAAAATGGAAGACTTACAAGCCTTCGATATCGAAGCCTATATTTATGGTCTTTTTAAAGGAATGATGGAGTAATGGATAAAGTTCTATATTTTAATGACTTATTCGCAATTTATAAGGAATTATTAACGAATAGGGAACAAGAAATTTTTTCTTTTTATTATGAAGAAAATTTATCCATGGGAGAAATCGCTGATAACCTCAAAGTTTCCAGAGCATCTATTGGCAATACAATAAAAACTGTTGAAAGAAAATTAGAAGAATACGAAACCATTTTAAAAATAAATGAAAAAAATAAAAAAATATTAGAAATATGCCAAGCATTAAAAGAGGAAAAAATAAAAGAAAATTTACTAGAATTAGTAAATGAATCAAATCTTGCCTCAAATGTAAAGAAAAGTGTAAATTGATTTTAGGGGGAGGGGAATGTTAGAATCATCATAGGAAGCTATGGTGTTTTTGTATGAGAAAATGTTTTTGGTTAATTTTAATATTAGTAAGTAGTTTTTTATTATTTAGTAAAAATGTAAAAGCGGAATATGGTCAAGAAATAGATGGAATTATAAATAGATCTATTTGCAGGAATACAGATAGTAGACGTGGAACGTATTACGATGAATCAAGTGGTAGAGATGTAACTGTTTATAATAATACATATGAGTGCCAACTTATAATAGAAGTGAAAAATACAACAAGAAAGAATAAACTATCTTTTGGAGTCTCTGCCATAAATGTTGATTCCTTCCTTTTTGAAAAAAGTTATGAAACAAGTTATCAGCAAACAGGTAATACTTCTGTAGAAATTACCTTATATAAAACGCCTTTAACTGCATCTGAAATAATAAATTTAGGAAACATTATTGTTGGAACACAAACTATAAATTTTGAACCGCCTGAAGCAACAGTAAAATTTATCTCGGCAGTAGAACATTCTTTTGGAACATGTCAAACCATGAAGCACAATAATAGGTATTATTATTATGGAAAAGACGGGTCAGTTGTAGATGAGTTAACTTATCAAAAAGAATGTGTAACTCATACTTGTGAAGTACTATCTGATGGAACGAAATATGGAAGTTCTAGTACAATAGTAAACGATTTAGATTATCAAAAACAATGTATGGTAAATAAATGTAAAAAATTATCTGATGGTACAATATATGGAAAAGACGGGTCGATTGTAGATGAGTTAACTTATCAAAAAGAATGTGTAACTCATACTTGTGAAGTACTATCTGATGGAACGAAATATGGAAGTTCTAGTACAATAGTAAACGATTTAGATTATCAAAAACAATGTATGGTAAATAAATGTAAAAAATTATCTGATGGTACAATATATGGAAAAGACGGGTCGATTGTAGATGAGTTAACTTATCAAAAAGAATGTGTAACTCATACTTGTGAAGTACTATCTGATGGAACGAAATATGGAAGTTCTAGTACAATAGTAAATGATTTAGAATACCAAAAACAATGTAAAATAAATAAATGTGTTCAACTATCTGATGGCACATATTATGGAGTAAACGCCACAGTTGTAACAGAAGCGGTATATCATGCAGAATGCGATGAAAAAATATATTGTGAATTAAAAAATAATAAATATTACGGAAAAACAGGTATAGAAGTAAGTGAATATAGAATACCAAAAACAATGTATGGTAAATAAATGTACAAAATTATCCGATGGTACGATATACGGAAAAGATGGGTTGGTTGTAAATGAATTAACCTATCAAAAAGAATGTGTAACACACATTTGTGAAGAATTAACAGATGGCACAAAATTCGGCATAAGTGGAGAAGTCGTTGATAGTTTAAACTATCAAAAGCAATGCAAGAAAAACATCTGTACAAAATTATCCGACGGAACATATTATGGAAAAAGCGGAACGATAGTTTCAGAGGATACATATCAAAAAGAATGTGAAAAAGAAAAAATTTACTGCGGTACAAAAGAGAATAAATATTTTGATATGAATGGAAAAGAAGTAAGCAAATTAGAATATCAAAAAACATGCTTTAAAAATTATTGTACAATTTTAAGCGATGGCACCTATTTCGATGCATTAGGAAAAATCGTTGATTTAAATGACTTTACAGCAAGCTGTAAAGAAAAAGTAACATGTCAAAAAATAGAAAATAATTTTTATAGTAAAAATGGAGAAAAAATAACAGAAGAACAATTTCAAATAGAATGTCAGAAAAATATCTGTAAAAAGATAGGTAATATTTATTTTGATTCAATTGGGGATCAAGTATCAGAAGAAATTTTTAATGCGAGTTGCAATGATAAAAAAAATGAAGTAGAAAATCCTCAAACTGGTAGTACAATTCCAATCGCATTAATTATTATTGCTATAATAATGATAATATGTATTTGCTATCATAATCGAGTAAGTAATAAAATTTTTAAAATATAATTAAGAGATGAAATTTCTCTTTTTTTCGTGTATAATGAACTAGAAAGAGGATAAACCAATATTAGAAAGCAAAAAAATGCGAAAGAAACATTATCCTAAAAAATAGAAAAGAGGACACAATATGTTTGAATATATGGGAGATAGACTTACCAGTGCCATAAAAAATATCCGTGGGCTTGGCCGTATTACGGAAGAAAATATAAATGATGCCATGCGTGAAATAAGAATGGCCTTATTAGAAGCTGATGTAAACTATCAAGTTGTAAAAGAATTTGTAACAAATGTAAAAGAAAAAGCATTAGGTATGGAAGTGGGCAAAAGTTTAAAGCCAGATGAATTATTTATAAAGATTGTAAAAGATGAATTAATCCAGTTATTGGGAGAAAAAGAAAGTTCTCTTGAAACTACAAAGAAGCCTACAATTTTAATGCTAGTTGGACTTCAAGGTTCAGGAAAAACAACCTCCGCTGGAAAATTAGCAAATTTCTTAAGAAAAAAACACGCTAAAAGTCCATTGTTAGTCGCTTGCGATGTATATCGTCCTGCTGCAATCGATCAGTTAGTTACAGTTGGAAAAAGTTTAAATATCCCTGTATACGAAGAAGGAAAGAAAGATCCTCTTGAAATAATCAGTCATGCTATGGATTATGCAAAGGAAAATCAAAATGATTATATAATTATCGATACAGCTGGTCGTCTTCATATTGATGAATCCTTGATGGAAGAACTTGTAAAAATAGAAGAATTTGCGCACCCTCATGAAATCTTGCTTGTTATAGATGCAATGATGGGGCAAGATGCCATTAATGTTATTACTGGTTTCAACGATAAATTAAAACTTACAGGTTGTATTTTAACAAAACTAGACGGTAACACTAAGGGTGGTGTAGCTTTATCTGTAAGACATTTAACAAATGTTCCAATTAAATTTGTTGGAGATTCAGAAAAATTAGATGGTTTATCGCCATTCTATCCAACTCGTATGGCGGAACGAATTTTAGATATGGGAGATATCATGGGTATCGCTGAAAAAGTAGAAGATATCATGTCGGAAGAAGATGCAAAAAATCAAGCAAAAAAAATGATGAGTGGAAAATACGATTTAGAAGACTTTTTATCTAACTTGAAACAAATTAAAAAACTTGGGCCACTAGAAAATATTATTAAGATGCTTCCTCAAGCAAGAAAAATGGGTTTAAATAATATTGAGGTTGATCCAAAACAAATGGCACATGTTGAGGCAATCATTCTTTCAATGACTCCTTATGAAAGACGTCATCCTGAAGTTCTAAAAGCAACAAGAAAACAAAGAATAGCAAAAGGATCTGGTCGAAATATCGAAGAAGTAAATCGCTTATTAAATCAATTTGAAGAGATGAAGAAAATGATGAAAATGCTAAAAAATGGTAACATGAAAATGCCATTTTAAAAAATAAATAATTTTATAATTCTAAAAAGAACGGTTCAAAAGCTGTTTTTTTAGCTTTTTAGGTTCTAAAAAATTTACGTACATTTGCCTAAACACCTGTTTTTACTTTACATACACTAAAGTAGAAAGGAATGACAAAAATGATGAAAAATAAAGCGAATGAAAGAGATGATTTTACGATGAATTATGCTGGAACAAGTCAAACAATGAGCACTGAAGCTATGGGAATGAACAGTTGTGGATGTCAAAGTACAATGCCAAATTGCATGCCTAGCTGTCCACCATCTCCAGTTTGTGGGTGTACTTGCCCACCAATTTGTGAATGTCCGCAAAATCAAGTATGTCATCGAGTAATTAATTATGAAGTGCCACACATCATGCCATATCATACAACAACAGTAAATCATCATGTATACAATCATACTTATACTCCAGTATACTCTTATTCTGAAGTAGATGAAGTGGAAAATGTATATCAAAATCGTTGCTGTAGATAAAGCCCTTAGGCTTTTTTTTCTTTAGAAATATAAAAATCTCTTTGACTTTTAATAAAATCTTGGCTATTATATAGCCAGAAAAGAGATGAATGTTATGGAAAAAAAATATACTGACGATTTTTTAATAACATTATTTCAAAAATGTTGCGCAGAATATCCACAATATATTCCTTTAATTTATCAGTATATAAATAATTCAGGAAAACATGATCTTGTTCCAAGTTTTTTTACAGAACAAATCATGAAAAATATAGAAGAAAAATATCCAAAAGAATGTGCCTTATTTGAGTTAGATGCTTTTAAATATCTAAAACGAAATAGAGGTGTTTTTCAAAAATCTTTAATACGAAATCAAAAAGGAGTAGAAATATTATTCAAAGAGCAACATCAATATTTTTTAGAAAACTTTAAAAAATGCATAGATTATTTTTTCTTTCGAGAATTACATAATAAAGAAAAATACGATTATGTTAAAATTCTCTTACATAACGGTTATTATAATGAGGTATCAGAAGAACTACTATATATAGATGAAAGCTTTTTAGAAATTTTATTCTTAGATACAGAGGTGAGAGATTATTTTATAAACGATGAATTTGCTCATTTAGCATATAATATAAAACCGTATTTTCAAAATCTTCCATTTAAAGAAAAAGGTTATGTAGCATACTATGAACCAGAAGAAAATATTGAAATAGAAATAGAAAAAATATTTGAAAATAATTTTCAAGGCCTTTTAAATCCAACAATTCAAAAAAATATTTTAGATTTATGGGATACAGAAACTGTGTACACAAAAAAATTTATAATAGAAGAGTCTTTGAAAAGAAAAGACTTTTGGCCTACAATATATTTTTTGGAAGAAAATTTTATGGAGGGAAATCGTAGCTTAGCTATTAATTTTTTAGAAAAGCGGCCATTACTTGTTCAAGAACTTTTAACAAATACGATTGATAAAGAAATCATTTCTCAAAAAATAAAATTAATAAAGAATAATCCAAATCTTACATTTTCTTCATTTTTAGAAAATGCCAAATATTTAAATAAAACCCATGGAAAAGAAATGGAACGTGTTAGCCCAAGCGATTACAACGAATTAGATGAGTCGCCTTTAAAATATATGCGTGAGGTTGCAATCATCAAACCAAATGGAGAGTTTATAGAACTATATGCGAAATCTCATGAAAAAAGTATTATAGATACTTTTCCAGAATATGGAAATGAGGCTACAGAGGTTAGATATTATGCGAATATAGCTGGAAATATTATACTTACTTGTGAAAATGCAGCTATATTGGCTTGGTTACCACCGGTATTCACAACAAAAAGTTTAGCAAAACTACAGGAAATAATGGAATCAATTCTTGAAAAAAAAGAAATTGCGCAATATGTAAAAATTGCTGCTGGAATCGCGTCTTTAGAATATTTAGAAAATTATATTCTAATCTGTAACGGAATGTATATAAGTATAGAAGAATTCTTAAAAGAATTTAGTTACTTTACAGTAAATGATAACTATGTATTAAGTCTGCAAAAAAATTCAAACAAAGCGAAAGCTTAAAGTTGAATTTTTTTTGACTTTAAATTATGCTAAAATTTAACTAGAAGTAAAAAATAAAATGAAATAGCAGATGAACTTAAATAAAAAAGAAACAAATGAAAGTTACAGTATTGGTAATAATAGTAAGATAATTCTCACATTTTTTTGTACTGAGAAATAGGAATAAATCTTGTCTTTTTTTTCATATTTGATATAATGTTATTAGGGTAGAGGAGGCATTCTATGCGAAAGATTATTGCTAGTTTAGATATAGGTTCGGATACCATTAAACTTGTAGTTGGTGAGTCTTTGCGTGGCAAAATAAATATTCTTGCTGCCTCTTCTGTTACTTCAAAAGGAGTGAAAAAAGGGTTCATTGTCGAGCCAAATGCAATCATTCCAAAGCTTCAAGAAGTATTTCAAAAGTGCGAAAATATGTTGGGGCAAAAAATACCCAAAGTAATTATTACTGTGCCAAGTGAAGGAGTAAAGTTTCAAATAATGGAAGGCTCAAGTACTATTACAAACGAAGAGCATATTATAAAAAATACAGATTTAATACATGCGATGCAAGCTTCAACTTATAATAAATTAGAAGAAGCGGAAGAAATTGTATCTATAAAGCCAACATCTTTCCAAATTGATGAAGAAAGAACTGTGAAAAATCCTATTGGCATGGAAGGATTAAAAGTAAGTGTTAAAACTCTTGTTGTAACAGTTCCAAGAAAAAATGCTTTTACTATCATGAAATGTCTAGAAAAAATAGGTGTGGAGGTAATTGATTTTACTTTAGGAACTATTGGGGACTATTATGAAATGCAAAAAGCTTCTATGAAAGATGTGGTAGGAGCAATCATTAATATTGGTCATCATCTCACAACAGTTTCTATTTTTAACAAAGGGCTACTTACGAATACTGAGGAAATAGCCATAGGTGGAGCCAACATTGTAAATGATTTAGCTTACATCTTTAATTTAAAAAAATCTGATGCATATATAGTGAAACAAGGACTTGCTGCAGCTCATAAGCGTGGTGTAAGCGCAAGCATAAAAAAAGAATTCACGAATAAAGAAGGAGTATCAGTTACTATTAGTGAATATGAAGCCACAGAAGTTGCAACATCTAGAATGGAAGAAATATTAAAAATAGCAAAAAAGCAAATAAATCTCTTAACAAAAAAAGAAATTCATTATATAATGATAACAGGTGGAGTAAGCGAAATGACGAATTTTAGTTTGCTAGTAGAAGAAACATTTGGTCATAATGCAGTTATCGCTACCACAAGAGAACTTGGTGTTCGAAGTAACATCTATTCTTCTTCAACTGGACTAATAAAATATTATGAAGAAAAAATGAAACATTCAAAACAAGAATTTTCTATTTTTACGGAAGAAGAAGCAGAAGAATTAAGTAATGTAAACAGAAAAATAAATTTTGGGGATAATTCCCTTCTTGGAAAATTGTTTGGTTACTTTTTTGATAATTAAGGAGGATAAATTATGGATAATGGTTTAAAAATAGATCCTATTGCAAAAATAAAGGTTTTTGGTGCAGGCGGCGGCGGTAATAATGCTGTAAATAGAATGATTGAAGAAGGGGTACAAGGCGTAGAGTTCTATGTTGTAAATACTGACTTACAAGTTTTAAATGCTAGTAAAGCAAAAAATAAAATTCAAATAGGAGCAAATATTACAGGCGGACGTGGTGCAGGTTCAAATCCGGAAGTGGGAAGAGAAGCGGCACTAGAAAGTAAAAAAGAAATTGAAGAAGCCGTAAAAGGTGCTGATATGGTATTTGTTGCTTGTGGTTTAGGAGGTGGAACTGGAACTGGTTCTGCTCCAATCATCGCTGAAATAGCGCAAGAATCAGGCGCATTAACTGTTGGTATTGTTACAAAGCCTTTTCGTTTTGAAGGAAAAAGAAGAATGGAGCAAGCACTTGTTGGATTAGAAGAATTAAAAAAACATGTAGATACATTAATTATAATTCCAAATGATCGACTAAGAGATATCATTGATAAAACAACGACTTTTCAAGATGCTTTTAAAGAAGTCGATAACGTTTTACACCGAGGCGTTCAATCCATTTCTGATTTAATTGCTGTTACAGGAATCGTCAATCTAGATTTTGCTGACATTAAAACAGTTATGGAAAAATCTGGTACAGCATTGATTGGTATTGGTATGGGAATAGGAGAAAACCGTGCTGTTGAAGCTGCAAGACAAGCTGTATCAAGTGCGTTATTAGAAACAACAATTGACGGAGCAACGGATGCAATTATTAATATTACTGGTGGAGATTCTTTAACATTATTCGAAATTGAAGATGCAGTAGAAACAGTAAGAGAAGCAGCAAATTCTGATATTAATATAATCTTTGGAGCTATCCCAAACTCAAATCTTACTGATGAAGTAATAGTGACAGTAATTGCCACAGGATTTGATGGAAAAGGGGATGCAGAAGAAAGTAAAACACCACTACCAAAAAGAAGATTAGATGAAGATGATACTACAGAATTTGACATTCCTTCATTTTTAAGAAGCAAAGATAACTACTAAAAATAGTTATTTTTTTGAATTTAAAAATAGTTGACGATTAAGTTATTTTCTTGATATTCTGTTAGCAAGTAGAAATGAAGTGATAGTAGTTATGTTTAAAATTGATTATAAAGAAAAAAGGAAAAAACTGAACCCTTTTATTGCTCCAGTTTTAATTTTATTTGGAATCTATTTACTTGGCATTAGTGCCATTTTACGAGCAAATTTTAATTACATCGATGATATGGGACGAGCATTTGCTGGATATCGTGGATGGTCGAACTTTAGTAGATATTTATCAAGTGCATTATCAATATTCATTCATACAGATAAATATTTGACGGATATTTCGCCAATACCTCAGTTACTAGCAATATTATTGCTTTCTATTTCAGTAGTCAGTGTTTTATATATCGTGACGAACCGTAAGAAATTTACTTTTATGGAATATTTGACATCCATTTTCTTAGGTTTAAACCCTTATTTTTTAGAATGCTTATCCTATAAATACGACGCCCCTTATATGGCTTTGTCTGTGTTGGCATCCATATTACCATTATTGTTTTATAACAAAAAGAAACTTATTTATGGATTTTCTTGCTTTCTGAGTGCTATAATCGTTTGCACAACATATCAAGTATCGTGTGGCATATTACCTATGTTTGTCTTATTTTTATCTTTAACAAGATGGAACAGCAAAGAGAACACAAAAGATATTTTAGAAAAAATAATGATTTCGATACTAGGGTATGGCTTTGGTTTACTCGTATTTCAAAAATTCTTAATGTCTCCTGTCAATACCTATGTATCAACAGAAATGGCATCCCTAACAAATATGCTCCCTAATATGATAAAAAACTATTCACAGTATTTTACATTAATTCAAAAGGATTTCAAAATAGAATGGCTGTGGTTAATCATCATGATAGGAATTATGGCATTCATTCAAATTGTGAAAACTTCAAAGCAAAATAAAATTTTTTCTTTCGTCGTTTCCATCATAGTTTTAGGTTTAATGTTACTTTTATCATTTGGCATCTATCCACTTTTAATAAGCCCATTATTTTCTCCTCGGGCAATGTATGGCTTTGGCATATTTTTATTTTTTCTAACCATACCAATCACAACGTATGAAAAAAACTTTATTGGCAAATTATGTATAGCAGGACTTGCCTGGATCTTCTTTATTTTTTCTTTCACTTATGGAAATGCTTTATTTGTCCAGAAAACGTATACAGATTATCGAATCCAACAAACAATATCCGATTTAAATTCTTTAAATCTACTCCAAGGAAAAACGATAGAAGTGCAAGTAACGGGTTCTATTGGTCATGCCCCTTTGATACGCAATATGCCATCGGATTATCAAATCTTAAATCGACTTGTTCCTGTTACATTCGGAAACTCAAACGCAAGTTGGGAAATATATGGTTTTGATAACTATTATAATTTAACGAATGTTGTATTGACTACAGAAGATTTAACAAAATGGGATTTGCCAATTTTAAAAGAAAATATTTTTGCAACCATTCGTGGTCGAGATAACTATGTTTTAATCGAACTAAAAGAATAAAAGAAAAGCATAAGACAGAAAACGACAAAATATACGTCGTTTTTTTTATACAATCATATTGGTGAAGATATGACCATTTATATAGACCTTATATTTCTTTTAAATTTGTTTTTTGATTTTCTTCTCTTGTTGACTGTAAATAATACCTTGAAAAGAAATTCATCGTTAAAAAGATTAGTCCTTGGTGCCGTGTTTGGAGCAATTACGATTCTCGCTCTTTTCATTCCATTTAATACCATTACTTTATTTTTATTTAAAGTAGTAGTAAGTTTTATAATGTGTATCACTGCATTTGGGTTAAAAGATAAGAAATATACCATTCAAAATTTAAGTTATCTTTATATGACAAGCACTGTACTAGGAGGATTTCTTTATTTTTTAAACCTTAATTTTGCGGAAGAACAGAAAGGACTAGTATTTTCTTATAACAAATTGTCTGTAAATTATATTTTTCTAGTCATAGCCTCACCAATCATGCTATACGTATATTATCAACAACGAAAAGACACAAAAAAATATACTTCTTATTATACCATAAAAGTAAAATTTACAAATGGAACTACAAAGTCTTTTTCATCTTATTTAGATACAGGAAACAAATTGATAGATCCTATTACAAAGAAAAAGATTATAATTGTAGATCAAGAAAAAATCAAAGATATTAAAGAAAACTTTATCTATGTTCCATACAATGCTTTAAATCATCATGGACTTATGAAATGTATGAAAATTGATTTTGTTGAAGTAAATGGCAAACAAAGTAAAAATTACTTAATTGGTATAAGTGAAGGGGATTTAATACGAGATGGCATAGATTGTATTTTAAATTCATATTGTTTGGAGGAATTATTATGATAAAAAAAATATTAAATTGGTTAAAAAAGAAGTACAACGAATGTTTCTTTATTGGTTCAACGGATAAGCTTCCGCCGCCCCTTGAAAAACAAGAAGAACTAGATTTTCTCATCAAAGCAAAACAGGGAGATATAGAAGCAAAAAATAAACTTATCGAACATAATTTGCGACTTGTAGTATTTCTAGCAAAAAAATATGAAAACACTGGGTATGAAATGGAAGATTTAGTAAGTATTGGCTCTATAGGATTAATTAAGGGAATAGAGACCTACAAAATCGACAAAAATATTAAGCTAGCAACATATGCTTCTCGTTGTATCGCGAATGAAATTCTAATGTTTCTTCGAAAAAACAAAAAGCGTCGAAAAGAAATATCTCTAGAAGATAGTTTGAATTATGACAGCGAAGGAAATGAACTACACCTAGAAGATGTTTTAGGAACAGAAACAGATTTAGTGAGTGACGAATACGAAAAAAGCGTTGAGAAAAACTTCGTGTCAAAAGAAATAAATAAATTAAATCCGAGAGAAAAACAAATTATGGTCTTACGATATGGACTAAATAACACAGAAAGTTACACACAAAAAGAAGTGGCAGATATGTTAGGTATAAGTCAGTCTTATATTTCTAGGATTGAAAAGAAGGTCATTAAGAATATCAAAGAACTTATGGAAATATAGGTTCTTTTTTGATATACTAATATTAGGTGGTAGAATGAAGCAGTCCATAAAAAGACAAAGTACTTTATTATTAATATTTTTAGGCATCTTTGGTTTTTCAATCGGACTTTTCGATAATTATCGAGAACTCTGGATGAACTCTGTTGGACTATCAACGGAAACAATAAGTCATATCATAAGTGTTTCTTATTTGGTAACAGTTTTAATCTTGCTTTTCTTTACAATTCGGGTTCCAACAGAAAAGTTAAAAGACGGCATTTTAATATCATTAGTATTAAGATTGATTACTGGAGCAATGTTAGTTTTATTAAAATCAACAAATCTTATTTTTTGGACAAAGTTTACAATGTTCTTTGATATTGCGTTTACCCAATTAATATTAGCTAGTATTTATCCGTTACTTATGAATCTTCAAAAAGGAGACGTCATTTATACAAAAAAAAGCGTTGTAGAAGCTCTTACAAATAAATTAGGATTTCTATTTGTTTCAATATTTTTAGGTAAAATAATATTTGGATATACCTTTGATTATAATACCTGTTTATTATTGTCGGAGATTTTTGCCTTTCTAGCTTTTCTAATTTTACTCATTGTAAAAT
>CAQRXS010000012.1 GCA_948874605.1 uncultured Bacilli bacterium
ATTTCCACTTCGAAGCATTAAGCCATACAATAAATCTTTTAAAGAAATTTCCTCTTCCATATTAATATATATTGCACTTCCATAAGCTTTTAAAACTTCCTCGCCCACTTTTCGAACACTTTCTAAATCTTTATTTTCTAATGCAATCATACATGTCATAATTTTTGTTGTACTAGCAATCAACTTCTCTTTTTCTAAATTTTTGCCATCCAAAATGCGTCCTGAATCATAATCCATAACTGCATATGCCTCAGCACTAATAGCATTTACTTTTAAAGGTAAAAAAAGAAAGAATAATAGTAAAAAGTATTTCATCATATCACCTAAAAAAGCATATGAAAAAGAGGCTTATTTTAGTCCTCTTTGTTTCGATATAATCCATGAATTTTTTCAATAACTTCACGAGTAGGATTTTCGAGCACCCAAATTTCACCCTGTAAATTTACATCAAAATTAACAGTATATTTTACACGTCTTTTTTCTTTTTTCATATAGTTCAATTGTAAATCAAAATATTTCTCTTTATTGATTGAACCATCTGTCATTTCATATTCATTTTTATGTTCTTGCATTTCACGCTCTGCATCAATACGGCTTTGTTCATAATCATAGACAGTAAGTTCGACTGTTATTTCAGCATGATCGCGATTATATTTTTCAGAAACAATTTTATATTCTAAATCAACATACTGCTTTTTCATAATCAACCGATACAATTCTTCTTGCTCTGCTAAAAGATTTTCTTGTCTCAATAATTCATTTAATGCAATTGTAACTTCTTCTTCACTATTTCGAAATTTATTTAAATAATCCCGAACTGGTTCAGTAGCATAAGACCTCGCACATCCACTTAGAAAAAAAACAAGGAAGAAGCATAAAAATATTTTTTTCATAAGCGTTCCTTATAAGACATTTTAATAATTTTGGCAATTTGATGAAATTTAGCAAAAGTCTCTTTTTTTAATTCTTCCGTCATATCTTCTAACATTTTTTCAAAATTAGATTCCAAAGAACCAAACCATTCGTAGTAAAGATAACTACATTTAATTTGATTCTTATTTTCTCTCAAAGTATTTAATTCCACTTCAATCAAGTGCTTTTCAGCTGTAATTTGCCGTAATTCTTGTCTTTGTTTAAGTTTACTTTCAATTTTATACAAAACAGAAGAAGGCTTAATAGCAAAAGCAACTTCATTACAATTATTCTCATCTTCCATTAATAATCGACTTCGTGATATAGTACGCCCACACCCATCAACTTCAAGTAAGATACAATTTTTGGTACTAGAAAATAAAATACAGCTTAATTTTTCTTTTGAATTTTTAACAATGGTTTTTTCTAAATATTTTTGAATCCATTCTTGATCAAAAACAACATTATATTTAAAAAAAGATTTAATATCGGATTCTGTTACCCTAACTAATGGAACTTTTTTTATAGGCAAGATAGCATCAGTTTCCTCCCATTCATAAAAATCCCATAAGTCTATTTCTAAATTTGCCAATACATCATAATAGTAGTGCATAATATCTATCCTTTCTTTTTTAAAGAAACTACAATGAGAAGAATACCTAATAATCCTATGAAACATTCTACTCTTCTACTAATAAAATAAACATATTTTTGAATATTATACCCAAAAGTAAAAAGATTTAAATAAAGAATTCCAAAAAAAAGACTAATAGACAAAAAAAGGATTCCCAAAAGACAAAGAATAAATTTTTTTATAATACTCACCCATAAAATTCTATTTCTTATTTTGAGTTTTTAGTATATAATGTTGTATGGTGATTGTATGGAATTGATAAAATATATTATACTAGGAATTATTCAAGGGTTTACAGAACCCCTTCCAATTTCTAGTAGTGGACATTTAGTGTTATTTAAAAATGTATTTAATACAGATATGTTACTAGCAGATGTAAATTTTGAAATCATTGTAAATTTTGGTTCTTTCTTAGCTATTTTACTTATCTTTTGGAAAGATATTGTAAAACTTGTAACTGCATTTTTTTGCTTTATTTTTAACAAAAAGAAAAGAAAGGAATACCAAAGTGATTATAAATACTGTTGGTTAATTATTATAGGAAGTATTCCAGTAGGTTTAGCAGGTATTTTATTAAAGGACAAGATTGATGCCCTATCTGGACATATGATGGTTCTTGGCATAGCCTTTTTAATTACATCGATCATGTTATTTTTAGTCAAAAATGCAAATGGAAAAAAAGAAGACCATGATATTACTTACAAGGACGCAATTATTATAGGTCTTTTACAAATGGTAGCTTTAACTCCTGGAATTAGTCGAAGCGGTACAGTTTTAGTAGGATGTTTACTATGTGGTCTTTCAAGAGCTGCATCATTAAAATACACTTTCATGTTATATTTTCCAGTGAGTATAGCTTCGATGGGATTAGGCATGTTAGACTTGTTAGAAGCAGGTAATATTGGAAGTTTGTTATTACCATATTTAGCAGGACTAGTGGCTGCCGGAATCGTAACTTATTTTACATATCGTTGGTTATCAAATTTAGTTCAAAAAGGACGACTTTGGAAATTCTCTATTTACTGTTTCTGCTTAGCAATATTCGTTTTAATTTATTTTCGTTAAGAGTGAATAAACTCTTTTTTTTATTTACAAATACAAAAAAATACTATGAAACCACATAGTATAAATTTAGTACTCCATATAAAAATTATTTACTTAATTTAATTTTTAATCCCTCATCCATATTAATTTTAGTTGGAACAATATATTTTGCATTTATTTGATGAGATATTAGATTGGTTGTAACTTTCATTGCTCTTGAACCATCAAACCATTTAGGATTATCACTACTTTGTCTTATTTTATTAAGAGAAGTAACAAATGCATTTCTATCATATTGGTCACTCATTTCTCTGGTAATAATATATTTTTGATTGGAACTTGTATAAAGATTATTTTCCAATAATTCATATCCTGCATTATCATACCAATATAAATGGTCTCCGCCAGCTAAAATTAAAATGTCAGCTTCTACCTTAATATCCCCGATTAAATTAGCAACATAATAATATACTTCATCAAAAGTAACCATCGGAATATCATCCTTTAAACTAGGAAATCTTTTTGTAATATCTACTACTCCGAAATCAAAATATTTTTTATCTATCACTTTTTTATCTTTTACAAATAAAAGCTCAATGGAACCACCTCCACCAATAAAGATACACATAGTTTTATTATAATCTATTTCGTCATAACAACCGATTGCAGTGTAATAAACCTCATCTTCTTGACTAACAACGTTGATTTTTAATCGATATTTTCTATATAATATTTCATTGATATTTTCTAATTCCTCTTTGGATAGACTTCTAAAAATACTACATCCATAAATATGAATATTATTTGTGTATTGAAAAGAATTTTCTATTACGTTATATAATTTATTTAAATCTTCTGTCGCAATTTCTGTATTATAATGATTCTTAAATTCAATCGTTGTTGTGTCCTCATATATAACTTTTTTATCTTCATAAATATGTGTTTTCGTATTATTACTACCTATTTCTATAATTCCAAACCTACTCGTCATACATATACCTCAATATTTTTAATTAGTAATTTTTTGCAGTTCAGCATCACTTGTTGTGCCAAGTTCCACTTTATTAATAGAATCAAATCTCTTCGTTATTTTATCTGTCGTAATATTAATATCCTTTACTTCCTTGCTTACCGTTTCGATACTACGAGATAATTTTTCCCATCTCTCTTTATAACGCGCAAATTCATCGGATAAACGACTCAATTCTATTTGAATTACTTTTGCATACTTATCTCGTTCAAGATTTTTAATAATCATTGCCACTGTGGTTAAAGTACTCATAAGAGTTGTTGGTGATGTAAGCCAAACATGTCTATCATAAGCATACTTTAGTAAGTCAGAATGATAAGCATTAATTTCTGCGAAAATGGCTTCTGCAGGTAAAAATAAAATAGCTTGATCTGCAGTATATTCATGAATAATATATTTATTACTAATCGCATCAATATGTTTTTTTACATCTAATTTAAATGCTTTCAAAGCAACATTTCGCTCATCTTTACTTAAATTACGATTCGTCATTTTTTCATAATTTTCTAATGGAAATTTCGAATCAATGCAAATATTCCCCATGGGTTCAGGAGCATGAATCATCGAGTCCGCTATAAATCCATTTGGCAATTTACATTGTAATTCATATATCCCCTTATTATTATCTCCAAATACACTTGATAAAATATAATTTAAATTAACTTCTCCAAATATCCCTCTTGTCTTTTTATCTGTTAAAACACTTTGTAAAGAAACAATATCCATCGATAAAGAATCTATTTTTTTCTGAGCCTCATCAATTCTAGATAAATGTTCTAAAACATTCGTAAAAGTCTTATTTGTTTTTTCAAAATTTTCATCCAACCTAGAATTTACCTTTTCATTCATCCATATAAGTCGTTCTTCAATTTTTTTATTAAGGCTTTCAAAATCTTCTTTCAAATTATTTGAAAAACCATATTTAAATTCCCCTAATTCCTTTGTAAATCTAGTTTCAAAATTTCCAATTTTCTCGGTTATGCTAACATCGTTTTGTTTATTTTTACTAACTTTAAAAATCAAAAATATCAAAAGACTAATTACAATTACTAATAAAAATATAAGAATCCATTCCATACTAGAGCCTCTTTTCTTTCATTCAGTATATCAAACAATTGTATCTTTTACAACAAAAAAACTCTTTACATTTTTAGAGTTTCTTGTTTATCATATTTCATATTTTCAATACAAATTAACAAAGCCTCACAAAAGTTTGGCGTATACTCACAACTTAAAAATAAAATGCTTTCATTAATTTGACATAAAATATCCTTTATATTTTGCAAGTGTTGAGGATAATTCTGAATTTCTGTTTCAACTTGTAACATTCGCGATAAGTATCGTGTATCATTCAAATCTAATTTTGTTTCTTTTTGTAGACTTTCTAAAGCATTTAAATAGATTTTATAAAGATTACTAAGACTTCTATTATCTTCATTTAGTTCGCAAGAAGTAAACTCTTCTAATTCATGTGCTAGTTCCTCCAATAACCATTTCATTGGTTCTTTTAAAACAGAATTTTCTTTGCCAGAACGAAGAATTTTTTCAAGAAATGGTTCATATTTTTTCAAGCTAGCAAACTTAAGCGCAATCTTCGCATGCTGTTGCAATTCTTCTACCTTCTTCTTATTTTTATAAAATCTTTTTACTTCATTACTATATTTAGCACTAAATTCTTGTTGTAAATTGCTTAATTCTTCCTTGGATAAATCATTGTTATATTTTGCAGATAACTTTTTCCAATTTAAGTATCTTCCCAATATTTTCGTAAATGGTATGCCTGTATCAAATTCAAGTAAAATCAAAGACTTTTGCTCGTGTGGTAATTTTCCAAAATGATCTACCGCATTTTCTATTCCGGATAAAGAACAAAAATATAATTCTTCCAGTTCTTCTTGACTTTGCTTAAAATATACTTCATACATATATAATATATTTTCTATATCCATTAAAGTCTCCCCCTGTTTCAATAGATGCTATTCTACAACAGGAAAAAATAAAATGCAAGAAAAATTAAGAATACAATACTTGTGTAACATCATACCCAAAATATTCGAGCATCGTTACCACTCTTCTACTGTGCACACCTTTACGACAAATAAAATAATATGGGTTTTCTTTTTTCAAATATTTATCATAATATAACATAAATTTTTGGTAAGGAATATTAATTGCATCCATTGGATGATTATATAAATAGTCTTGCGGACTCGACAAATCAATTAATGTCCCCATACTTTTATTATACTGCTCTAACTGAATTTTTTTCATATGCATCACCTATATTAAAGTATGCATTTTTTCTAATTTAGCATATAATATTTACCTAGTTTCTTCAAGTAGTGCGTGATACGCATAAGGTTTACGATAATAAGAATTACTTTCTCTTTTACAATAATCCCTTATTTCATGTAAAGGAAAATCGACTACTTGAATTTCTTCATTCTCTCCCATGATTAATACCTTATTATCTAATTCTTGAAAACTTTCTTTTCTTACTATCGGGCTGAATGCGGAAGACTTACCACCGTCATTAGCATAATTTACGGTTACAATTCCAACAGAATTTTCATATGCACGCACCTTTAATTGTTCCAATCTTATTTTAGTCATGAAACAAGCATTTGGAACAACAATTATTTCAGCACCTTTTAACATTAAAGATCGAGCGCTTTCTGGAAAATCTCTATCATAGCAAATCATCGCCCCTATCTTAACTTTACCATTCCTATACACCAAATCACCAACTTGAAATTCCCGTCCTGATGACATGTATGCTTCCATTTTGTAATCAACCGTATGAACTTTAGAATACTTAAGCACTGTTTGTCCTTGTGAATCAATTATCATAACCGTATTATAAGGCAAATCACTACCTTCTTCTAAAAACGTAATAGCAATTGCCATTTCTAGTTCTTTGGCTAGATTTTTAAAGGTAGTAACAAAGCGACTACTTTCTGTAACAGCTTTATTTTTCCATTTATTAAATTGCGAATATGATACATCTTGATTATCACTTAATCTTCCTTCAAAAAGTAATTCATATCCTGTATTCCAAAGCTCCGGAAAAACAGCAATATCAGCATCTTGAGCTTTGGCTTTTTTACAAAATTCAATTCCTTTTTTGATAGCAAGTACTTCATTTTCTTCTCTATTTAACTGTAGTAATGCCACTTTAAAAATATTATTCATAAAATTACCTCCCCTTTGCTTCTTGTTCTTTTTTATAAAAGGAATCCACAAGCCAATTCTAATAATTATTTTTAGCTATTTCTAATACCTCTTTTACATGTTCTAAAGATTTAATGGCATCTCTTTTCAATTCTGAATTGGTAAATATTTCTGCCAAAGTACTTGCAATTCCATATTTTAAAGTATGATTTATAGTCTTTGGAACGAAATGAATTCCATCGGCAAGAATTTTCTTACAATCATTCATACTTCTTTGTATAAAAAATTCCATGGTTTGTCCCTTCAATAGTTCATGCGCACTCCACTTATTTTCTGTAAAATTGCTAATACCATTTAAACAAATAAAAGCCTTTGCCATACAAAAAAGAAAGTTTGGCGGAACAAATTCATATTTTAAACAAATATTAATCATATCTACAAAATAATAAGTTACTTCTTTTTCTTTTAATTCTTGACAATACTTTTCACAATCTCTTTTAAAAGAATTTTTTTTCTCCTCAGACATTTTGCCGTAAGGAATCAACATTTGATAAAATTTTTCTGCATCACCAGAATAAGCAGTCAAATAAAAATTTCGACACAATTCTAATTCACTATTTTGTAGTTCAAATGCAAGTCCTAAATCTAAAAAACAAATATTCCCTTCTTCATCAATTACAATATTTCCACTGTGAGGATCTCCATGAAAAACGACAGATTGATCATGAAACAATGCCCAAAAACTTAACTTAATATAGCTATTCAAAGCGGTTACAATTTTATCTTTATTTTCAAGAGATAAATTCATCTTATTAACGGTAGGAGTATTGATAAATTCCATAACAATAATATTTTCTGAGCAATAATCTTCATAAAGCTTAGGAACTTTTATTTTTTTAGTGCCTGGTACCTTCCCATTTACATTGTCAGCAAAATTTTGATACAGCTTTATATTATGAACCTCATGATGAAAATCTGTCTCTTGTCGAATCCATTCTAAATATAAATCTAAAGCTTTATCTCCACCAGTATAATTACCGAACTTCACAAATTTACCAAATCTGTGAACAATCTTTTTTATTCGCTTTATATCTTTTTCAATCGTTTTTGTAATATCTTTTCTTCGAATCTTAATAGCTACTTCTTCTCCATTTATTAAAGTTGCTTTATGAACTTGGGAAACCGATGCAGAGCCAACAGGTGTTTTTTCAATAAACTGAAATATTTCATTTAAATGATCTCCAAACTCTTCTTTTAATATTTCTTCTATTTCGTCATATTCAATAGGATTACAATCATCACAAATACTAGATAATAATTCCCTATCTTTTTCTGTAAATAAATTACCATAATTATGAGTAGCAAGTATCTGTGCAAACTTGATATATACAACACCCATCTTTTCTGCAAATACTTTGATAATAGCGCCATTTTCTTTTCGTAAAATAAATTTACTGAATAATAGTTTCAAACCTTGCCAATACAATTTCATAAAAACCTCCCAATTCAAGTTGTTTTTATTATACAACAACAATTCAAACTTGTAATCATAAAATAAAATTTTACTTACAATAAAAAAAGCCATATATTAGCTTTTGATTAACCGAGCACCACGGTAATTTGTTTTATACCATTCTAAAAATTGTTCTTTCGCAGAAATATGACCATTCATTCGGTTGCATCTTTCCTCGTCCGTCATTTCAGCTAATGTTTTAGATGAACCATTTGGTTGAAATACATACCATAAGGCAGAACGGGCAAACTTATTTTCATGTCCTCTTTTTTCATAGGATATAACTCCTTCATCTTTCCCATAGAAACAATAAAATTCTGTTCCATCATAAAAAGTTAAACAGTCTAGAAATTGAGCTCGTCTATCCCTTACATTTTTTAAAGTTTGTAATAAACCATCAATATCTTCTGATATACCACTACGTCTAACAAAAGCACCAGGATATCCAGGATTATTGGGATAATCATAAATATTAAAACCAGAATCAATAACAAAACATGGTCTTTGTAAAATTTGATAAGCTTGCATTGCTTTACATTTTGAAACAGTTTCAATATCATTAACTTCTGGTTCTTGAAAAGCCATTTCTATTACTTCAACTGATACCTGTTCTCTAGAAAACTTATCCGCTATTTCATACCCCTTATTCACATTTCCTGTCACAAAAAATAATTTTTCCATATTACATCTCTCCTCTAAAATTATAAATTTTTTTTATAAGCCTCGGGTTATACTCAGGCATTGTGAAATCAATATTTTTATCTTGTGCAATTTTTCTGGACAGAAAATACATTTGCAAAGATAAATAATATTCCTTCCAAAAAATAGTTTCATCAAGTGTTTCACTACAAAATAATTCCAAGTTACCATATTCATTTTGAATAGTATCGATAAGCACATGATCCAGTTCTTTTAATTCGTGCGCTAAATAAATTATCCTACTTTTTGGATATTGAAATAACAAATTACTCCTTCCATGGCAGAAAGACCCCTTATCATGAATGACTGGTGCTGCTAAACCAACTTCTGCTAAATTAGATTCTAATACACTACAAGATGTTTTAGTTTCATACCCACTCATTATTTGAATCAAATCAATATCTTTAAAATCCACATCTAACTTAGCAATTTTATTAGCACTTCTAGCAAGTAATTCTCTAATTTTATCATTAATCTTTTGAATTTCATGAGGCAATAGTTCCATATTTATAGAAGTTGTTGCATCAAGCAGTAAAGCCATAGGGCCTAAACTAGTTGCCAAAGATATAAAACTTTTTTCTCTATCATAAAGTTCATTTCCCCAATCAATAACATCATAAGTTTGTTCTTTTCTTTGTTCACATATTAAAAATTTTCTACCTTTAAAAGCAGTTAAAACCTCTTCAATACCATTTGTCTTTCCACTAGCCGAAATAGCAATTAAATTAGAAAAACTATCTCTATTAGATTTATAAAAATAATCTCTAGGTTCAATTACTTCACAAAGAATCCCAAAACCTAATCTTTCAACAATAAGTTGTAGGTAATTTGCAATAATCTTTGAACCTCCAGTTGCTACAATTAAAGTTGGTTTATTTTCTATAGTAAGCTCATATAACATTTCTCTAATACTGTTAAACTGCCCTAAAAAAGGGTCATTGATAGATAGTAGCCTATCATCTAATTTAGAAAAATTTATTTTTGTCGATTCCGTATGCCTATGTTTAATCATTTAAAAACCTCTCCTTCACTAGTTCCATTCTAGCAAAAGAAGAGGAAATATATCTGTCAGTTATAAAAATCATCTAATAATTTTATATTTTTTATCCGATTGATATAAAAATGTCTTATTTCATCTTTCAATTCACAATAAGCAGCTACACCCCATTCATTACCAAGTAATATTAAATCATAGGGTAAAATTACTCTTTCTGATGTATTTTTTTTATCTTTGGAGTAGTACTCTATAAAACATTTTCGTTTTTCTTTTATAGCTCTATTTATTAAATTATAAAATTCTTTATTTTTTATTATGACAGTATTAGGGGTAATAAATCTTTTTGGTACATTTATATTTTGATTTAATACATATCCCCCATATGGTCCTTTAATTGTATCTATATAAATACCTGATTTTTCTATCTCGTCTTTATATACCCGAATCATTCTTGGAGTAACTTCCAATTTTTCTGATAATTCAGCGATACTATATTTTTTTCCTGAACTTAAATATTCAAGCATTGTTAAAACATTACTAATTTTAGACATTTCATGCCCCCTAAACAGATTATTAATTATCCTGTCTTTTTTTACTTTCTAAAATAAGCCTCCGGAACAATCCTAAATCACTATCCCATTCTGGATGAAAATGTACTCCAACAATAAAATGCTCTTTACTATCATACTCTATAGCTTCAATAACATTATCTAGAGATCTTGCTGTAATTTTAAAATCTTTTCCAACCCATTTAGGATTAAAATGATGCAAACTTACGACACTTAGTTCATCTCTCTTTAAGATATCATATAAAATAGAATTTTTATCAACTATATTTATCTCATGACTTGCTTCATCGGTATTATTGTAACTAACAATTACATCCCCATGCATATTTGGACTTTCTATTCTTTGTAATAAAGTACCATCATTTTTTTCTTTTAAAATATCATAGATTTGATAAAAAGATTCTTTAGAAAACGGTTTGTTCATCTTTTCATAAACACAGCTAAAGATAGCCATACCTTCCATTCCCAAACAAATTCCTAATAAAGGGTTGTTATGAGTAATGGCATAAGAAATAGTTTCATAATAACAACTCCATACTTTATTGCCACCAGGAAGCAAAAAAGCATCACAAATTTCTAAAGAGGAATAATCTAAGTTCCCTTCATTTAAGCATAATCCTACGGGAATTCCTCCAGCATCTAATATTGCTTTAGAATATAAATCTAAAAATTCATACTTATCGTCATATGGATTATCATTTGTTCTTAATTTTATTTAAGGTAAAACCCCCACAACAATTTTTTTTCAAAGTATCGTCTCCGATTAAATTATTATTTTTTTATAAATATCTTCAATAGTAACACTTTTTTTCTCATTCTCCATAACAAGAATTTAAATCATTTTTTCCTTAATTAAATCTTTTTTTGAAGTTCGAATGTATCCGCTTATGGTGCCATTGTCGTAGTTATCTACAACTTTTCCATGACAATTAATATAAGAAACAATCACTAATAACGTTTTACCATACTTTTTAGTATATATCACATAATATTGTATTATTTGTTATTTGTTTCAAATGCATTTTGTAAAATTAAAACTTTTTCTATACTTTCAGTTTCATTTATTTTCTGAAAATGCTCAGACATTAATCCAAATATTTCTCGCAAATAGATTAATTCATCTTTTGAAGGAATTTTATCACTATTAGTATACCTTAACCAATTTAATGAATCTCTATAATCTGCCTCATCTGCAAAACCTTCTCTGAAATATCTTTCTAGGAAAGCATAATCACGATTTCTAATTTTTTCTGTTAAATCCCAACTTGACAAATGGGTTATCATGCTTCTTTGAGCTTCTATAATTTGTTTAGGAGATAAATATTTTATAGCATCTATATACAAACCTAAAGTTTCAATAATTCCATCAAATCCTTTTGTTGTTGTAGACATACTCATAAAATTATTCTTTGATAAACTTTCTTCATCATGTTGTGAAGGTCGACATACCAACATTGGATGGGAATTTTTATATTTGTTATAAGTATCATCTGGAATGCTATCATCAATAATAGCAAACCATTGATTGTCCATCCCTATACTATTAACATAATAACTATCAAAAGTTTTCACTTTATCGCGATTAAAACTATATTCTTGTGAAATCTCTTCTTTTTTATCAAAGTCATATATCCCACCATAAAAAAAGTTAATACCTATTTTAATACAACTCGATAAATTACGAGATAATATTTCTAATACCTCTTGCATTTTATCCGAATTGTCATAATGTGTAGAAATGCTTATTGTTGCTATCTTTGCCTCGAACTTTTTTCTCAATATATCTAATTGAGCTATAAATATTTTGGCCTTTTCATCATTTATAAAATCACATGTTCCATCTAAATCTATCATTATTGCTATTGTTTTAGGTATTTCCAAATCACTATGTGCATCAAAAGATTTTAATAATTCCTTTTCTTTTCTTAATCTTTGTCCTTCAAAAAATTTTTTTCTCCTATATTCTGATACCCACCCATACTGCTTATTCATTATTAAAGCCTCCTCAAAACAGATAGTATTATACCATATTTTAAGATTCTTTACATAATTATTTTACATTTTATATTTCTATCTCGAAATATTCTTTTCCTTTATCACCATGTTCTTTACTAAATTGGTATTTATCTTTTAATTCGTTAAAAGTTTCTTCTTACATAATTCCTTTTTTGTATAGGTCTTTTGATACATCAAAATACTTTTCTTTTTCTTTTTTTTTACTAAATAACTTGTTTTTGATTAAAGACATAACTCGTAAAAATTTATCTTTCCAAAATTCTAGAGTGTTTTTTAATAAGTTTTTTTTCTTTCAATTTTTCAATTTCTTGCTGACTAACTGAAGTAAGTATTCTTGAAATCATTTTTCCATTAGCATTAGTAGTATTAATACAACAATCATATTACACTTCGGATCCTTAATATTTTGTAATAATTCATCAAATGCAGGTCATTTATTACCTGTTTTAACACTGATTCCGGTGTCCTCATATACTTTATAGATTTCATTTGAATAATTAAAGGCAAGAAACATTATGTTATTAATAATAATTCTATGAGGCTCGATATAGTTTAATTTAGTTTTATCAATTTTACGAATACTACCATTTATAATAGTTGGGGTAGTATTACAAAAATCACATATTATCTCTAATCGTTTCTTTAAAGATTCTCCCATATCAATTTCTTTTTTGATTACATTAATCATAGTTCTATAATTTTTTCTAAAAACGAAAAAATCAACCATTTCTGATTGATTCTATATCTAAAAATTCGAATAGTTCGAACAGATTCGTCAATGGTGCCGAATGACAGAATTGAACTGTCCTCCCATGCTTACCATGCATGTGTACTGCCACTGTACTAAATCGGCCTAATCAAATTCTATCATAAAATATAATAATTTCAAAGTAAAATTGCTGCCTACTAGGAAGCATTATTCTTGTAATTATACATATAATTTGCTAATATAAACTATAGAAAGGAATGAAAAATATGTATTCAAATAGTTATGAAATTTATAATAATCCTTTTATGTCTAGTTCAGTAGATGTTTGGGGAATTGTTAGTTTCCTAGTAGCTATATGTGGAGGAATTGTTTTATTCTTTACATTCTTAAATCCTAGAAACGAAGAAAGTTATACAGGTGTTACGAAAAAACTATACGATTTTTTAAGTTTTAAAACAATGACCTTGGAAGCTATTTTAAAAATTTGTTACCTAGTAATGGCCATCTACATTACAATTTCATCATTTAGTTTTATCTCAACGAGTTTTGTAGCTTTCCTACTTGTATTATTTTTAGGAAATGTTATAGCAAGAATCATCTTCGAAGGTGCTTTACTAATACTAATGATTTATCGCAAAATAAGCGACATTAATAGTAAATTAACTCCTATAAAAGAAGAAAAAAAGAAAATAGAAAACAAAAAAGAAGAAAAATAAGTTTAAAGCGACTTATTTTTTTTTGCATTCATATACTTATAAAAAAGGAGGCTAAAAATATGTTTCCTCCCAATATAGACCCCCAAATTTTTACTTTATCTGCTGCAATAGTCGGTGCAGCAATTTCTCCAGAATTCACAGCAGATGAAGCCAATTCTATCGGAAACTGGATTGTGCTCGTTGGAGATTATCTTTTAACCTATGCAAGCCAAATTACCTTAATTCAAGGACGGCAACAAAATGCCACAAATCAACAAACTCAAATGAATCAAAATGCTCAAATGGATTCTATTATTAGAGCATTACACAAAATGGAATGTGAAATTGAAAAACTAAAAAAAGAATATCACTCATAATCATCTAAAAAATGATGTGTAATATTCTTGTCCTTATAAGAAATAATTGTACTTAAATTTACATTTTCTAAGCTTCGATAAATGTTTTTTTCAAGATATGGATTATCTTTTTTTAACTCATGAATTAACTTTTTAATATTCCCTCGCTTACTTTCCATTTTTTTCTCTACAAAAGTACATGCACAATTCAAAAATTCTAAACGATTATAACTACCCCAAGCAATGATATCTTCCTCTCTTACAAAGTAAAGAGGTCTTATTAATTCCATCCCACTAAAATTTGTACTTTTCAATTTAGGCATCATCGTTTTAAAGTCTCCACTATAAAACATTGACATCAAAGTCGTTTCGATTACATCATCGTAGTGGTGCGCTAAGGCTATTTTATTACAACCAATTTTCTTGGCATAATCATACAAATATCCTCTTCGCATTCGTGCACAAAGATAACAAGGGTGAGCTTCGTTTAATTTATTAGCAACTGCAAATACATCCGTTTCAAATATTTCTAGAGGAATTCCAAGTACAGAAGCATTACTTTTTATTTTTTCAACATTTTCCTTATGATATCCAGGATTCATACAAATAAATTTTAAATCAAAATGAACTTTACCATGTCTTTTTATTTCTTGCATACATTTAGCAAGTAAAAAAGAATCTTTTCCACCCGAAATACAAACTGCAATAGAATCTCCCTCTTGAATCATATCAAATTCATTCACAGAATCTATAAAACCTCTCCATATAGTTTTACGAAACTTTTTGATAATACTTTTTTCTATTTCTTTTTGCATATCAATCTCTTCTATTCTCACTAATCATAGAAATCTCTTCCGATAATTGTTTAATTCTTTCCATAATTCTACGTGATTTTACTTTTTCCTCACTGCTAGAATTTATTTGAAAATGTCCTTCTAATTCTTCAAGCGTTAAGTTCGAAGTAAAAAATGTTGGTAAATTACGATTCATGCGAGTTTGTAAAATAGTTCCTAAAACTTCATCCCTACTCCATTCACTTACCTTTTCAGCTCCAATATCATCAATACATAAAATATCAATAGACTGATAAAGATTCATTTTATAATCGTAAAAATCCCAGTCTTTTAAAGTTCTTAAAATTTCTGGAAAATAAATCAATTCCACTGTAACATTTTTTTTCTCTCGAAGCTCATTTAATAAAGCACTAATTAAAAAGGTTTTCCCAGAACCAAAATTACCATGTAAATATAATCCTTTCATTTTTTTAGAAAAATCAAAACTTTCATAAAAATTATCCAGCCATTTAATTACTTTTACTCTTTTTTTATCACTGACATCAATATCTTTCATTCTTGCATTTACATTAATTTGTTCTTCACTTACTTTTTCTTTTTTTAAAAGAACATCCTGTTTCTTAAATTTACAAGGAAGATAAGTAAAATATAGCGTATCGTTCTTTTTTTCTGGGTATGACACATGTCCTTTTAAACGATTCTTACACTCGTATAATCCCTTACAATTTTTACAATGATTCAATTCATTTAAAGTATCTTCTAGTTTTGTAGTTTTCTTCATTGCTTCTTCTTTGGTAAGATTTATTTTCTTGACTAACGAAGCAAACTCTATGTTTTGCATCGCATCATTAAAATTTTTTTCTAAAGAAATTTTATCTTTCTTAGTAAATTCAAACATGATCTCTCCTTCTTTCTCGAGCAAATCGGTTATAATGCATAACATAAGTATCAAGATTGATCGTTCTTCCTAATTGTTCAAAAGAAATATAATAACGGGCTGTAACTTGGTTATGAGCATCGATTCCAGAAGGAATATAGATTGCTTTTTTTTCACTTTTAATATCAACCCAGTTCACAGATTTAACTTTACAATCTTGATAAGATGCCATAACATTCCAACATGAAAGCGTCTGTGCTAACAAAGCAAATTCTCGAGAATTCAGTAGCATAGAACGTTCCATAAGATAATAATAAAGAGACGATAAAGTATTTACTTCTTCAACATTTTTCTGTACAAAACGTCGCCTAGGGGCATGCTCCCTTTCCTTTCCAACCTTTGACCAACAATAAAAATTGTCATAAGGTTCATTAGAATAGGAATAAATCACTATAAAATAATCGTTTTCATGTATCGCACGATATTGAATATCTATAGGATTTAGCCCTTTAGCAATCTCTGAAATAAGTTCAAATTCTTGCCAATTAATTAAATAACACCTTTCTTTAAAATATTGTTCTAATTCTAAAAAATTTGTAATATCTCTTTCATCTATACTAATTCTCATACTTCTTCAACATACTTTCTAATTCTGCTTCTTCTTCTTCACTCATTATTTCTTTTGTAATTTTTTCATCAAACCAAACTGGAGTCTTTTCGGTAATGACTGGTTTTGTCAAAAATTTATTCAATTTATTTGTATATTTTTTATGTTCTTTTTCCGCAACTTCCATCGCATCTTTTGCAGTCTCAATTCCAATCCTCTTCCATTGGCCAGCTATAGTTTCAACAAATGCTTGATTTAACTTATTATTATTCTTTTTTAAAACAAAATCAATCAAGACATTCACAACTGCAGGTTTCAATCCCACATCTACAAGCAAATATTCTAACAATTTTAAATCTCTATTCGTAGGAACACCGGTTTTATACTTTGAGGCCAAGAAATCATATGGTGTAGTATTTTCAAAAACTTCAATAATTCTTCCTTTTTTAGATGTATCTCCAGCTGGATTTTTTAAATATTCTGGTTGTGAACGATAAATTAAAGTAGGAAGTTTACCATGGTTATTATACTGATAATATTTTCTTGTTTGAATCCTTAAACTATCTTTATCTATAACTCCTTTTTCATTAATACATAACCTTATTATTTCACACATTTTCAGTGTATCTAAATTATAGGAAAAAGCTAAATTATTAATAAGTTCTTTCATTCTTTTATTTAAGCTTTTCTCCGATAATAAGCCTTTGGGTAAACTGGAAAGTAATAAATCAAAATCTACTTGATCTTGCATATTAAGTGGCAATACCTCTCTTCCAATAGCTTCAAATGAAGGAGACTCACTACTAGATTTATAAACTTCATCAAATCTTGATGTTATTTCTTCATAATTTTTCAAACTAAAATGCACTGGACTAAATTCTTTTTTTAAAAGTTCATACTCCATCGCACCAACATTATTATATAAAACAACATTTAGAATAGGATTCTGAAAAAATTCTTTCGGCGTTAAAGGAGAATAAAGTTCATAAACATAATGATTCGGTTCACCAGCTTCAAAATAAGTGCGAAGTAATCCCATGCCCTCTAAGGATTTACGTGCCAATTTAATATTTTCTAATGTTGTTTTTTGAATTGTCATTAAATGATGATGAGTATAATCAATACTTACAAAAGAATAACGGTCTAAGTCTCGCCACAACGTCAAATAAAAACTTACAGCATTCGCTCCGATAATAGGTTCATAAAGGCTCACTAAATACTTTCGATCAAGTTCAGTTAAAATCGTTTTGTTAATCACTATGTATTTATCTGCTGGTAAAAGTGTAGCATTCATAGAGCCCACCTCTCTTATCCACATTATAAAGGATATTTTAAGGGAATACAATATAAAATTATAAGGAAAAAAATACTTTGAATAAAAGTATGAAAAATCTATTTTATTTAGTTTAAAAATAACTGATAAGGATTCTCTCTTCTACCAGCTCCAGTTCTAATAATGATACTACTGTTCAAATATAAAGTTGGAACCACATCAAATGAACTAGACGCTGCATAAGTGCTTGCTCGCCCCGTTGAAGTTAAATGAAATACACTATGGGAAATAACAGGATGTCCACCAAATGGAGATAAAAACCACGGACTCCATTCTGGGTTGTAAAACCAGTCATTATCTCTACAACTACTATTTTCTTCTAAATTCCATTCATAAATTTTAGAAATGAAACATTTGCTTCTTGGCATCGTAGCATCCCCACTTGTTGCAAAAACATAATCAGACATATATGGAAGTCCTATCAGCC
Organism: uncultured Bacilli bacterium; assembly: GCA_948874605.1. The sequence continues at coordinate 18,384 of CAQRXS010000012.1, forward strand.
CTGTCCATTTAGTTGTACGAGAAATAGTATCATTACAATAAGCACCACCAGAACAAACTTTTCCAGTATTATTACTTTTTTCTAAAGAATAATAATCGTTTGCGGTTAAAATAGTATAGTCTGACGAATTAGCCCCTGTAGACCATAATGCCCTAGAAAACATTTGCTTACTTACATTTTTTAATCCTTTATCTTCAAAACTACAACTAACAATTGCATCATTCTCTCCAATATAACATTGACCACTTTTTTGATTATAATACATATCATTTAGTAAAACGTTTAAATCTGAAACACTCCACTCATTTACACCATAACCACCATTAATATTGGAAGGCGAACTATCCCAAGAATATTTGCCTATTGGTTCCTCACGTATTAGTTTAATTCTTGCGTCTTTCTTTCCTGTCCCATCATCAATATTTTCCATAACACCAATGATTCGCCATAATTCGTTATTAAATGATACGTAGTTATTTGGATTAGACCCTATATATCTTAAATTATTATCTTCTGTTTCATCATATGCTAAATTGATTGTATCTTTATCACTGTATTTTTTCATACAATCAACTGCTGTATTTCCATTTTCACCACAAGAGGTAATATAATCAGAATACACAGCTTCTCTAAAAAATAAATTACATTTTGTTTTTGAAGTATTTTCTTGTTTGTAATTAGAATAATTTACAGAAGCATTCCAAGACTCTACATTCC
>CAQRXS010000013.1 GCA_948874605.1 uncultured Bacilli bacterium
TTATTTTTTTATCCTCATAACTTGTCAATACCTTTTTTCGTGTTTTTATCCTGTGTAAATAAGAAATAATATGGGTCAATCTCATATTTTTTTGTTATACTATTTATAATAAACTTTTTTGAAAGGAATGATAATATGAATCAAAATTATTTTTTAATACATGGAAGTTTTGGGAGTCCTTTTTCAAATTGGATTCCATATTTAAGAAAAAACATCGAAAATAAAGGTTTTGAGGTTTATACACCAGATTTACCAACTGGAGTAGGAAAGCAAAATTTTAAGAATTGGTCTTTCGTTATGAAAGCCTATGTAGATGCTAATTTAATTCATGAGAATACGACTATCTTTGCTCATTCCATTGCACCAGTTTTTGTTTGTAAATTTTTGGTAGAGCATCATATTTCAGTGAAGCGATTGGTTTTTATTTGTGGCTTTAATCAATATTTTGGAATTGATGAAGCTTATGATGAAGTAAATAAAACCATGTATTTTGATTCTTTCAAGGAAATAAAAAAATATTGTAATGATATAATTTGTTATTATACAGATAATGATCCTTATGTTCCATACGACGTTGAAAGGGAATTCGCTTCTATTGCGACTAAGAAGTTTGTTGTACCTGGTGGAGGATATTTGAATGCAGAAAGTGGATATGATGAATTTAATGAATTACTAGAATGGGTGTGAAATATGAAAACAAGTTGGGATTTAACTCATTTATTCTTGTCTAAGATGGAATGGGATATTGCAAAGGAAAATTTAATTCATAAAACAAAACAATTTGAGCAAGAAATGCCAACGTTTTGCGAAAACTTTGAAGCTTTTGAAAGTGGATTAAAACAAAAAATTAAAATAGATTATGAAATTGAAAGGGTTTATTGTTATCCAAAACGCTTTACTGATTTAAATGCTTTGGATGAAGAACATCAAGCAATGACGCGTGAAGCTTGGAGTATATATGAGACTATTTTGAAGCTTACAAAAGACTTTACGTTTTTACTTCAAAATAATCGAGTTTTTGTGGATAAGTTTTGTGTAAATAATCCTTACTACGATCGTTATATAAAAATATTACTACGAAATGGAAATTATACTTTAAGTCGCGAAATCGAAAATATTAAGGAAGTTTATCGTACGCTTACCCAAATTGATTTATCGCTTGGAACTTTAGAATTAGAAAATGGTGAAGAAGTTACTTTAAATGCAAAGCAGATGCAAAATATTTTAAGTGGTTCTTGTGAAAGTGATCGCGTTCATGCTTTGGAACAACAAAATGCAGTTTATATGCGAATTGAAAATACTTTGGCAGTGTTACTACAGCAAAAATATCAAGTCGAAGTTGATAAAGCAAAAGAGCGTAATTTCAGTTTAATGGAACAAAATTTAAATTCCATGGAACTTCCCCCTCATATTATTGAGCATTTAATACAAGTTGCGAATAAGAATCTATATTTGCAACAAGAGTATATAGCATTTAAAAAAATGGTTTTAGGAGTAGAGGAATACCGAGTTTCTGATATGATGTTGCCTTTAGGGTTTATTTCTAAAATGGAAATAGAATTTGAAGAAGCAGTACATATATTAAAAGAGTCATTTCGTGTTTTAGGCGATTCTTATGAAAAGAAAATCGATGAAGCGCTTCAAAATGGGTGGATAGATGTTTATTCTAAGCCTCATAAAAGAAAAATGTCCTATAGTTGTATTTCTTATGCTGGAGTGCCATATGCTTCTTTGAATTATGATAAAAGTATTTCTAGTGTTCGAACTTTGGGGCATGAACTTGGACATTCTATTCATACTGCTTTTTCTAAAGAGAACAATGCATTTGAATATTTTGAATATAGTTTGTTTTTGTCTGAAGTTGTTTCTAAGGTAAACGAAATTCTTTTCAATGAGTATTTACTTTCGCATTATGAGAATACAGAGGAAAAATTATTTCTACTTACTAATATTGTTTCAAGTCTTGGTAATACGTTATTTAATCAAGTTATGAACACAGAATTTGAACATACTATAATTCAGTCTATTGAGCAAAATAAAAAGTTAAATGTAAAGAAAATAAATCAAATTTATAGAGAATTATTTTCAAAATATCATGGTATTGATGTTGTTATCGATGTGGATAACAGTTCTGCTTGGATGCGAATACCTCATTTCCTTTTCAATGATGCTTACTATTTATATCAATATTCCATAGGTGTAGCTCTTGCAATTGAAATTGTTAGAAAAATTCATGAAGAACAAAACTTTGTTGATAAGTATATAGAATTTTTGAGTATTGGAAATCAAAAAAATATATTAGATTCTTTACAAGTATTAGGAATAGATTTAGAAGACTCGCAATATTTAGAAAATGCCTATCGCTATTTAGAAAAAAATATTAGAGAACTAAAACGTTTAAAAAAATAATTTTTCTTGCATTTTTAATTTTTTTTGGTATATTAGATTTATTGAAGGGAAGTGATTTTATGCAGAAAAAAATAAATTTTATAAATCTTTTTCGTAAGCTAAATCACTTTGAAAAATTTTCTAAATAATCTTTTTCTTGTTTTTGGCTTACTTTAAAGTAAGTTCTTTTTTTGAACTTTAGAAAGTAAGGTGTATTGAAATTTGGAAGCCATAGTGCTTGAGGTGTTGCAAGATAGAATTTTATTATTGCAACAAAATATTGTTGTTTCTAGTAATTTGAAAAAATGTTCAAATTTAGTAGTTGGAGATAAAGTGATGACGAATGAAAAAGGTAATATTTGTAGTGTATTACCTAGAAAAAATTTGCTAAGTCGTACGAAAATAGATGGTACAAGAATCGATTGTGTTGGAACAACTAGAGGAATCGCGGTAATATTGATATAGCTTGTATCGTAGTTTCTTCCGCGTCTCCTCCTCTTCATCCTAAATTCATTGACCGTTATCATATTCTTTTAGAAATGAATCATATTCCGCACATTATTATTTGGAATAAATGCGATTTAAAAAATCCTCAGGAAGAGGAATTTATGAACTTTTATAAAGAGTTAGGTTTTATAATCATTGAAACATCCACGATTACTCATATTGGTCTTGATTTATTAAAGAGAAATATTCAAGGCCATCAAACTATTTTTGTTGGACATAGTGGAGTAGGAAAATCTTCTCTTATAAAAGCGATTACGAATAACGATTCTGTTAAAGTGGGTGAAGTTTCCTTAAAATCTCAGCGAGGTTGTCATACAACTACTTCTACAAAATATTATTTTTGGGATGATTCTTCAGGAATTATTGATACTCCTGGAATTAAAAGTTTAGATATTCCATGTTTACCAGTTTTTGAATTACAAAATTATTTTCAGGAAATTAAAGAAGCTAGTGCTCTTTGCAAGTTTTCTAATTGTTTACATTATAAAGAAAATGATGAAATGTGTTATGTGAAACAATGCGTTAAGGAACATAAAATACGTTCTTCAAGATATGAAAGTTATTTAAAGATTTTGAAAATTCTTTTATAATATTTGAATGAAAAATGAGAAAAAAATTTTTAAATTGTTGAATAAGAATGTATTTCATACAAAAAAATAGCTATTTCGAGCAAGTAATGTTCCAAATAGTATTTTTTTTGATAGAATGTGTTCTAAAGGAGTAGGATATTTATGATTGAGAAAATGGAAATGAATCAAGTGATTGGTAAAAAAGTGGGTGTTTCTTTTGTAAGTTTTGCGTATATAATGTCATATATGTTTTATGTGATTTTAATTTCATTACTTATTAATCTAGTTTTAGCGCAATATTTAGAACCACTATATGCCACGTTTCAAACAATGAGTCCTTTTTGGAATTTTGAATATTTTATGGCTGTTGTTTTTATAACATTTGTATATATACTTTTAAATTTTACCATGAGTTTTCTTTCTTATAAGACTGTTTTTTGGAAGTGTTTTTTAAACAAAGAAGATATTCGGAAATTTCTATTTGTTGTTGGTTTTATTTTTCCGGTAGCTTTATTCACATTTAGTTTTATTACTGAAGGAGAGTGGTTCCCGTTAATTATTAATTCTATCACACAAATTTTGGCTATTTTCTATTTGAAGAAAATGATTAAACTTGGATAAACTTTGATTTTGAAAGATGCTAATTCATTACATAAGCATCTTTTTTCTTTAATTTATGGATATCATTTCTAATTTCTTTAAAAAAATAATAATAATTTTGGCATAATTCTTCTTGTTCGTTCGATGTAGAATCATTTAAATTTTCGACTATGGAAATTCCTAAAAATGAACTTGCAAAGTCATTTAATAATACGTAATCGTCAGAATAATTTATTGAAACGTGGTCTTCCATCTTTTGAAAATTTAAGATATTTGTTTTAAATTGATCGAATCCTTCTGATATAATGGTATCTAAAATTGGTAAAAAAACGATTTGATTGAAATTATAGGCATTAAATAATTCCATTATTTTTAATTCATTACTATGAGATATCCCATCTCGAATACAAAAATTCATGTATTCTTTTTTCGTTTTATAATTTTCCTTCATATAAATTGCTGCTAAAAATATTTTAAATTCTACGTTTCCAAAGTGAATAAGATTATTTTGTTTTTTTATAATTCCAGTTTTTATTAACTGTTGGATGTCTTGTTCTTTTATATTATATTTTTGAGTTATGTGTTTTTCTGCTAATAAATTAAAACTATTTTGAATTATGTAATGTGCATAAATTTTTAAGAATTCTAGTTGATTTTGGGAGAGATGCAAGTTATCTAATAATATAGGGAAAATTTCCATTGTAAATGGTACTTCTTTTTTTGTTGATTCTGATTTTTCATAAAACTTTAGGATTAATAAGGTAAATTCTTCGGTTGATTGCTCCAAAATATTATATATTCCATATACTTCTTTTTCTGATTTTTTTAATAATGTTTTATTTTTTTGAGAAAGATTTGAATTTCTTATTTTCTTTATTAATTTTGTTTTTGATATGGGTTTGATAAAAAGTTCTTTTGTAAATTTTTGAGCTTCTATTTCTGCGTTGTTTTTTGGGGGACTTTCCTCTTTTTGAAAATAATCATAGTCCGATGTGGGGAATTCAATGGTATATTCTTCTAGGATTTTTGATATATTTTTACTTTTAGGAATTTTTAACATTTTTAAAATTTTGGGAAAACATTCGATTGTTTGTAAGTATTCCTCTGTTATTCCTTCATCAGATAATATTTCTAGCTCATAAATTAGTTTTGATTCTAAGTGTATTTTTATTTTCTTGCCGTATAGTTCTAAATACATTTTTAATGCTTCTTTATAAGATTTCGGGAAATATGTTACGTAAGATAGCTCAAATAGATAAGATATGCCACTTAGATAACTCATTATCACAAATTCTTGTGGAAAAGTTATTCCAAGTTTTTCTGCAGAAGTAACTATTTCTGGAATACTTTGAAAATTTTTATCGGTATAATCGTGCCATTTATTACTATAATCTTTAATTAATTTTGTGATTCTAAATTCAAGAAAGTTTTTTAGGTTAGTGTTTTTGATATTTTTTAGGATCAAAAGACTTTTCCATATTTTGTGATGAAGGTATTCTTTTGGTAAGGTATCATCGCTTGCATCTAGAAAAATATCTAAGTCATTTGTAATTATTAATGAGTCAAAGTTATGAATCAAGTATGTGATTAAAATATTTTGATTTTCTACTGTTAGTGGTGTATTCAATATTAAGTTTTCAATTTGATTGAAATAAATGACACTTTTACAAAATAACTCTTCATAATCTATTGCTTTTTCTTGCCATTCTTGGTTGATAAAATCAAAAATAGAGTGATTTGTAAAGTTTACTATATTTTGATTTTTATAGGCAAATTTTAGGAAATTATCAAATAGTTCTTTTAAATAGGTTTCAAATAAACTAGGGCGTATATAATTGGTATTTTTAGCAAGTATTTGAAAACTTTTTTGTAAGTGAATTATTTGTATTTCTGGGTTTGATAATGAGAGCAAGAAAGCTAGTAATTGTGCGCCTTCACTTAATTTGTAAAATATCGACTTTAAAAAATCAGAAGGACATTGGAGATATTCAATAAATTTATTTAGGAAATCAAACTCATTTAAATTCGTGTCTTGGTATGTTTCTATAAAATAGTTTATGGATCTTGGTGAGTAATTTCGAGTATAAATGATATCTTTTACATGACTCTGTAGGATATAAAGATGTTCAAAACTTAGATTTGAATTACGAATATGGGCAAATAAAATTTTAGCTTTTTCAGAATCATTGTAATTGCAGTTTTTATGCATAATACGTTTCGCAAGATTTTTGTTTTCGAAGTCTTTAAACGTATTTAATCCTCTTTTTAAAACATATTCTCTAGTTGTTAATATTAAGTATATATTTTTCATCTGTTCTAACTGCTTTAAGATATGAAGTAGTTTTCTTTCTTCGTTTAAAGAAAGCTTCATTTCTTGAAATGTTGATCCCCAAAAGTCATCAAAAAGAATTCCGATTTTTCTTGTCGTGGGAATTATTTTCAAGATATCTTCACAATTGCTAATTGTATAAGCTTGTTCTATTTTTTGTTGTTTTTGAAGTTCATTTAATAGCATTTTTGCATTTGTAGATTTTCCTGAACCAGCTTCACCAGATAGAAATATTATGTTATTTGTATATAGATATTCTAAGCATGTTTTATATGTTTTTGTTTTTATAAAATATTTTTCAATTTCAAAAAATTCATTTTGCAATAATTGGCTATTGTTTTCTAATTCTGGCGATTTTATTTTTTCTAGCAGAATTTCAAAGTTTATATTATCTGCTAAAAGTTTTTCATCAAAAGATTTTTTTATATCTCTAAATTTTTCTTCCCTTAAGTAACTTAATATATCAGAAGGCGAGACTATATCATTTGGAGATAAGATATAGGATGATAAGATCGTCATTATTTTTTCTTTTTGAATTACAGTTGGATTTGTGGAAAGGACCAAAATGTATCGATCTGGCTTTAGTTTTTCTATTTTACTTAATTCTTCTGTTTTTAAAGCGGCTATTAAGTTGTTTATGTTTTGAAAATGTTTGCACTGTACGATTAGAGATTTGTTATTATAGCAGAAACGACCATCTATTCCTAAGTCTTTTCTTTTGTTAAACCTTTCTAATTTTATGTTTTCACGTCTTTCAATAATGTCACAGCCAAAGTCTTCAAATTCTTCGTCAGTAAGTTGTGTATTAAAATCGTATTTTTTCATAAATTCTCCCCACCTTTAGAATGTTAAATAACTCTTTTGCTTCTTAGTCTAGCACATGATTTTTGATTTGTAGAGAAAAAAATGCTGTTTAGGCAAAGTAGATATGTTAAAAATGTAAAAGTTGTAAAATTATGAAAAAAGCACTTGAATTTGATTCTTCTTTTTGGTATATTTTTATCATAGAGAGGAGATAAACGAAATATTATGGAAAAGAAAAATATGGTATTATTAACCGTTATTGCGGTTGCTACTTTATTAGTAGCTGTTGTGGGGGCAACTTTTGCATTCTTTGCATCATCTGTTCAAGATGATAGAAGCGATGAAAATGGTGGAACTGGAAATACAAATGTTAATACTGCTAAATTAGCTTCTAGCACAAGTGTTGTTGCTAACATTGATGGTGCTGCTGGTTCATTTACAGCTGAAAATGTTTATCCAGGACACAAAGAAGTTGCTGCATTACAAGTAACTGCAAAAGGAGATGCTACTGATGCTGTTGTTCCTTTTATTTATGAAGTAAGAGATAATACAATTAGTTCTAATGGTGGAACTGTAAAAGTTACTTTATATAAATCAGGATCAGCTGTAAAAACAGATAAAGATAATTCTATGGGATGTAAATTAGATGTTGACACTACAACTCAACCAGGACAAACTCGTTATAGCGAATCATGTTCTGTTGAAGAAAGTACTTTTGGAACTAAAGTTGGTTCTACTATTACTTTAAAAGGTGGACAAGAAAATATCTCTTTAGGAATTGATACTATTAAATTAGCTGCTGGTGAAAGCGAAAAAACTGCTTATTATTATGTAGTTGTTGAATATGAAAATGATCCTGCTAATGATCAATCAGAAACTCAAACTGGTAAAGTATTAGACGGAATCATTCGTGTAGCTTAATTTGATAATTTAAAAACCTGCTTTTTGACAGGTTTTTTTGTGTGATTAAAAGTGATAATTTTTTCTTGTTTCTAAACTCCTTTTGTGATATCATTGTAATAGAATATAGATAGAGTAGGAGAGTTGGCGTATGGATGATAAGAAAAAACAATCTCAAGAATATGTAGATTATGAAGAACAGTATGCTGAATTATTAGAAGAAGAAAAGGAAAATAAACGCAAAAGAACTTTTTTAATTGTTTTATTTTTGTTTTTACTGCTATTTTTAAGTGTAGGAGGAGCAACTTTTTCTTATATTCGTTTGTTTGGCGGTAGTTCAGATAAACCTGGAAGTACTACTTGTAAGCTAAATTGTGATATGAATGGCGACGGAAAATGTGATTTGAATTGTGATACGAATGGTGATGGTATTCCAGATTTAAATGTAGATGTGACTGGCGATGGTATAGCTAATGTCAACATTGATTTAGACGGTGATGGGAAACCTGATATTAATATTGATTATGAAGGTAATTTAGTAGCTACTTTTAATGTGGATTTAAATGGGGATAGAAAACCTGATTATAATTTAATGAATCAAGATACAAATAATGATGGAACTTGTGACATAAATTGTGATATAGACAATGATGGATGGCCTGAAATAAATATTGATATTAATGGTGATGGCAAACTAGACGTAAATATTGATACGAATGGTGATAAAGTTGCAGATATTAATATAGATATCAATGGAGATGGCTTTGGAGATATAAATATTGATAAAAACGATGATGGCAAGCCTGATGTAAATATCGATACTGATCATGATGGCAAGCCTGATGTGAATATTGATTATTCTGGAAATAAGGAACCTGTATTTAATGTAGATACCGATGGTGACGGAAAACCGGATAAAAATCTTATGAATCAAGATACTGATGGCGATGGCAAATGTGATATAAACTGTGATGTTAATGATGATGGATGGCCTGAAATAAATATTGATTTGGATGGAGATAAAGAACCTGATGTAAATATTGATACAGACCATGATAATAAACCTGATTTGGATATCGATGTAGATGGTGATGGTAGACCTGATGTAAATATCGACCGTGATAAGGATGGCAAGCCTGATGAGAATCTTATGAATCAAGACACTGATGGCGATGGTAAGTGCGATTTAAACTGTGATACGAATGACGATGGCTTCCCTGATATAAATGTAGATAAAGATGGGAATGGACTTCCTGATATTAATTTAGATACGAATGGTGATAATAAATGTGATTTAAATTGTGATAACAACCATGATGGTAGACCAGATAAAAATGTTGATTTAGATGGTGATGGAGTATGTAATTTAGATTGTGATAGAGATCATCTAGTAGTAAATCAAGATACAGATAAAGATGGAATTTGTGATTTAAATTGTGATACGAACGGTGACGGCAAACCTGATTTATTTGTAGATTATGCAGGAGACGATACACCACATTTCAATATTGATACAAACGGAGATGGTAAGCCTGACCGTAATCTTATTAACCAAGATCGTGATGGTGATGGTAAATGTGACTTAAACTGCGATGTTGATAGTGATGGTTGGCCAGAGACTAATATTGACTTAGACGGTGACAATAAGTGTGATATCAATTGTGATACGAATAATGACCGTAAACCAGAATTTGACATTGATATTAACGGAGATGGTAAACCTGATGTAAACGTAGATAAAGATGATGACGGTGTTTGTGATGTTAACTGTGATACAGATCATGATGGTAAACCTAATTTAGATGTGGACTATTCTGGAAGCAAAGAGCCAACGTTTAATGTTGATATTGATGACGATGGCAAACCTGATAAGAATTTAATCGATCAAGATCGTGATGGGGACGGTAAATGTGACGTTAACTGTGATGTCAATCGTGATGGTTGGCCAGAGACTAATATCGATTTAGATGGAGATGGCAAACCTGATGTAAATATTGATACCGATGGAGATGGTAAGCCTGATATTGATATCGATGTTAATGGTGATGGTAAACCTGATGTTGCTGTAGATACAGATGGAGACGGCAAGCCTGATAGAAACCCTATGAATCAAGATACTAATGGCGATGGCAAATGTGATTTGAATTGCGATAATAATAATGATGGTTTCCCAGATACAAATATTGATGTCGATGGTGATGGTAAACCTGATATTAATGTAGATACAAATGGAGATAAGAAACCAGATAAAAATATTGATACAGATGGAGACGGAAAATGTGACAAAAAATGTGATACTACTGGCGGTGGACTTTTAGATATTACTACTAAAAATGACTATATTTTATATGTAACTCATAAACAAGATGTTAAAGCTGATGAAATAGAACCAGGATGGAGTGCAACACAACGTTTGACAATTAATAATTTAAGTCCAAAAACACTTCCATATAGTATTAAGTTTACTAATGTTCAAAATACATTTAATCCTACTAAAGAGTTTGTTTATACGGTTAGACGTAATGGAATTGTAGTAAAAGAAGAATCTGTTGCACCAACGAATGATGCTTATATTGTTGAAAGTTTACTTATTCCAGGATTCTCAACATTCGATTATGAAATAGAATATCGTTTTGTGGAAACTGGTATGATACAAAATAATCAAATGGGTAAAACATTTAAAGCAAAAATTGAAGTAGAAGCTAATTAGGCTTCTCTTTTTTGACTCTTGTAATTTGATGTATTTTTTTATATAATAAGTATAGAATAAGAATAGAGAGGTTTTTTTGTTATGAAGAGTAATAAGGGAAAATTTAGATCTGTAACACAATCAATCAAATTCATAACAGGAATTCTGTCTTGGGTTGTGTTAATTCTTTTAGTAATTGTTGCAGCTTTTTTACTTTACTATTTTGTTAGTATGAAAGTTTATGCACAAAAAGGGGAAGCATATAGACCACCTATTAGTCTATATACTATTTTAACTCAAAGTATGGTTCCAAATATTAATCCAAATGATGTTATTGTTGATATAAAAGTAGAAAAGCCAGAAGATATTAAAATAGGTGATGTTATTACTTTTGTATCTTCTGCAACATTAACAAAGGGTATGACAATAACGCATCGTGTAGTCGATATAAAAGTAGAGAATGGTGAGTATCAGTTTTTTACAAAGGGTGATGCAAATATTCCAATGGATGGTTCACCAGCAAAGTTCTCTAATATTCTTGGTAAAGTTTTATTTCGTGTTCCAAAATTAGGCTTATTGCAGCAATTTTTAGCAACTCGTGGAGGTTGGTTAATTGTCGTTGTCATACCTGCTTTATGTATTATTATTAGTGATATTCTAAAATTGTTCCGACTAAAGACAGCTAAAGACCAGGTAGTTACAACACTAAATAAGGAAGAAGAAGCTAAAAAACGAGAGGAAAATACTAAAATAGAAATTGAGGCTCGCTTAGCAGAACGTTATGGCGTGAATCGTAAGGAGACTGAACCAGATCCGCTTCCAAAGAAGAATTATATTAATCTCTCTAATGGAGCAACAAAAGCGCCTGTAACTAAAATGGATTTACCTATCCGAATTGATTTACCAAAATTACGTACTGAAGAGAAATCTTCTACAAAAGAAGCTGAAAAAAATACTGTTAGTAAAGCAAGAAATGCGAAGAAAAAAGGAAAAAAACGTTAACTTGATTTTTTCTTTTTTTTGTAGTAATATATTTACTTATAAAAAAGGGGTTTTGTCTATGAATATTTTTAATAAACTAATTCGAATAAAATATTTTGAAATTTTTATGTCTATTTTGTTCTTATTTGTAGGAACTTTAATATGGAATTCATGGAGGCATAGCGACGCTTATAAATTAATGAAAGAGCCATTGCCATCTAGTTTTGCTTATGTTGAAGTACTAAGTGATTCTAATTATGAAATTTTTCCAATGAATGATGAACTTGCCATAAGTAACTTAGCTCCTTATTCTGTCCAACTTGTAAATTCTACTTATTTAGATAGTACTTATTCTTTTGGAATTCGGGTGTCAAAAGAATCTACATTAGATTATCATATTTTAAAGTTCTCGTTTCAAGATCAAGTTGGTTTTTTGAAAGATTTTTATAAGAGTGAAGATGACGAATATTATTATTTTGTATTTGAAGAGGGAAATTTAACGGCAGCTAAAATTTCCTATGATATAAAGTTTTGGATTGATAACGAGTCACGTGATGATTTTTATGGAAAAACATTTCAATATGAATTTATCAATTTAGATATGTCTTTGTAGTAATTTAGCAGAAAACTTTTTATCTATTCTGCTTTTTATTTTGCAAAAATATAAAAAAGCAAGAAATATTATTTCTCACTTTTCATTTCAAATAAGATATCACGAAGCTCCATAGCTCGTTCAAAGTCAAGATTTCTCGCAGCATTTTGCATTTCTATTTCGATATCATGAATCATGCGATCTTTTTCTTTTTTACTAATCGTTTTCTTTTCTGCTTTTTCCTTAATTTCATTTGTAATAACTTCTTTAATTTCCTTTTTTATTGTGGTTGGAGTTATATTGTGCTCTTCGTTGTATTGGATTTGAATTGTACGACGTCTATTTGTTTCTTTGATAGCATAATCCATAGCTTCTGATATTGTATCTGCGTACATGATTACATGTCCGTTTGCATTTCTTGCAGCACGTCCTATTGTTTGAACTAAACTTCTCGTGCTACGTAAGAATCCTTGCTTATCAGCATCTAGTATGCATATTAAACTTACTTCAGGAATATCAATTCCTTCTCGTAATAGGTTAATTCCTACAACAACATCATAAATTCCAGCTCTTAAGTCATGAATTATTTTAAGTCTTTCAAGAGTTTTGATTTCATTATGAAGATACGCTACTTTAATGTTCATTTCTTTTAAATAGTTGGTTAGTTCTTCACTCATACGAATTGTTAAAGTTGTGATTAAAACTCTTTCATTTTTCGCTTTTCTAATTCGTATCTGTTCGATAATATCATCTATCTGTCCTTCGCTTGGTTTGATTTCGATTTCTGGATCTAATAGTCCTGTAGGTCTAATAATTTGTTCAATATATTTATGGTTAGTTTTTTCTAATTCATAATCTCCAGGAGTTGCAGATACATAGATTGCTTGGTTAATTTTCTTCTCGAATTCTTCATAAGTTAGAGGTCTGTTATCAAGGGCACTAGGCAAGCGAAAGCCATAATCTACTAGTGTCGTTTTACGCATGCGATCGCCATTATACATACCGCGTACTTGAGGCAATGTTACATGAGATTCATCTACAACTAGAAGGAAATCTTTTGGGAAAAAGTCAATGAGACAGGTAGGTGTTTCTCCAGCGTCTCTTAAAGCTAAATGACGGGAGTAGTTTTCGACACCACTACAAAAACCTGTTTCTTTTAACATTTCTATATCATAGTTGGTTCTTTCTCTTAAGCGTTGTTCTTCTAATAATTTATTGTTTTCTTTAAGTTCTTTTAATCGACTTTCCAGTTCTTGTTCAATTCGTTTAATTGCTTCTAACATTTTTTCATCACTAGTTACGAAGTGACTAGCAGGAGAAATCGTTGTGCTTTTAATATTTTTGACAATTGCTCCTGTAACAGGGTCAAATTTTCTGATACTTTCGATATCATCACCAAAAAGTTCGATTCTTATTCCTTCAGCATGCTCATTGATTGGAACAATATCAATAATATCTCCACGAACGCGGAAAGTTCCACGATGAAAATCTATATCATTTCTTTCGTATTGCATATCTACTAATTTATTAATAATGTCTTGTCTACGCATAGTATCGCCTATGGATAGTATTAACATTTTTTGTTTGTATTCTTCTTTTTCCCCAATTCCATAAATGCAAGAAACGCTAGATACTACAATGGTATCTTCATAGTTAATTAATGCGCTTGTGGCAGCATGTCTTAATTCGTCAATTTCATCATTTATTGAAGAATCTTTTTCAATGTAGGTATCGCTTGATGGAACATAAGCTTCTGGTTGATAATAATCATAGTATGACACAAAGTACTCTACATGATTATTCGGAAATAATTCTTTTAATTCTGAATAAAGCTGTCCTGCTAAAGTTTTATTATGAGCCAAAACAAGGGTTGGTTTATTTGTTCTTGCAATAACATTTGCTATCGTAAAAGTTTTACCAGTTCCTGTTGCTCCCAATAGAACTTGTTCCTTTACGCCATTATTAATTCCTTCGACTAATGAATCAATTGCTTGTGGTTGATCTCCATTAGGGGTATATTTTGATACTAATTCAAACATTTTATGACCTCCTCACTTTTTATTTTGTTGCTTATTCGCTAGATTATTCGTTTCAATATTCTTCAAGCTTTTTTGGCTTGAATGAATAAAAGTCACGAATTAATTAAATAACTCTAAATAATACAAGATATAATCTTAATTGTTTTTCTGGTAATTATTTTAGCATTTATTTTATAAAATAACAAGGAAGCTAAAAGCCTCCCTTACCATCTACTATATATAACTATCATCAATTAATTAGATAATTAGATTTTTTTAAAGACAATGTTTTTATTTTTATTTGATCTTCTTCTGTTATAATTGCTTCCTTTTTGACAAGATTACTTTCTAATACTTTCATATTATTAATACTTTTTAATAATTTCGTAAAATTACCTTTACATTTCAAATCAATATCTTTAATCAAAGATGCTTCATCTAAATATAAGGTATGTAAATCGAAGTATGGATTACAATTAAATTCTCTATTGCTTTCAAATGATCTTTCTTCAGGTAAATATTTAGCTATAATAATTAATTCTTCGACAGTAAATGATGAGTAGTTACGATTTATCAAATTAACTAAAGCTATTAAACATTTTTCATAAGCTTTTCTCAAATGCTCAATATAGTGCCATTTTTCTTCTTCTTTATAGAGTTTATAAATGATTTCATGGCCGGATTCTAATCTTCTTAATAAATCTTTATAAACTAAGCTTAAAGAAATATTTGAACTAACAGTTTGCATATTAGAAACAAATTCACTAACTGTGACATTATTTAGTCCATACTCTACATTCATTTGTACAGCTTCTTTTAATTGATTTATATAATCTTCTGTCAAATCATTATTTTTTGAAGGTTTTACTGGATATTTACGACGAAATTCTAAAGCTTCTTGTTCTGTTGTAATTGGTTTCATTCTTGTTTCATTATTAAAGATAATAGGTCTTCCGTCAATATAAAATAGACACTTTTTCGTTAATACAATTTTATCTTTTGGTTCATCATAAAATAAAGAATTATAAAGATATTTCATTTCTTTTAATTTGCCGGTTATATTATATGCATCACTTTTTAAATGCCTAAACATTAAATGACTGAAATAATTTTCATAATAACCATCTAATTTTAAAAAGTCAGGTTTTAATAGATAGGATACTAAGTCTTTAAAATTATTCCCAAATTTTATAAGAGTTTCTGCTTCATATGGTGTAGTGTAAAAAGTTTTATAAAAATTATTCATTTTTAAAATTCTTTCCATTTCACTTTCGGTTATATAATATTCTTTTTCTTCTGCATTATAATTATTATCTAATATTTGCTTTATTTTAATACGCGTTTTATTTTTTTCTTCTAACTTTTTTGTGGCTTTGTAATCATTTAATTTTAATAAAGGAAAGTCCATATCTCCACTACTTGAAAAAATAGTAATACTTTCTAAAAAAGGCATTCTGCTTAAAAAATCAATATTATCTAAAGAAGCTGCAATTCTTAATCTGTTTAAATGTGGGCAACTATCAGGTAAAAAGGTAAAACTATTACCTAAGTCTTTTTGCTGATTATTTCCTTTTTCATCATATTCGGGTAGGTATTCTATACTTAAATATTCTAAATCAGGAAAATTAGTTTTTAAAAATAATGAAAAAAAGTTAATATCACATTCAAACATAGATATACGGTTGCTATAACAACTGCAAGAAGTCATTATATTAGTATTAATCTGTTTAAAATTACATCGAACGAAATTAAAATCATTTTTACTATCTATTAAACACATTGAACTTTCAAGAATACAATCATTAAAATTTATTTTTATTTTATGATCCGTTATAAATGCACAATCAGATGCAACTACACAGTTATTAAATTCGATACTTTCTAGCAATGGAAATAGAGAGCAAATTTGCTTCGTTAAAGAAGAATCTACTCGTGTATTATTTATTTGAATGCTATTAATTTCTTTTATTTGACTCTTAATATTATAGGCACGTAAGTCATATAGCCAAATAAAATCTTCTTTTTTTCCATTTAATATTTTAGAATAAAATTCTTTGAAGTTCTCACCAGAATGCTCCGTGAAAGAACAAAAAGATATATATTTTGTTCTTTTTGAAATGCCGTTAAAATCAAAAGAAAGGGCTCCACTGTATTTTTCGTTAAAAATATGTACTAAACCTCCCAGTAAGTATTTTTTATATTTTCTTATATATTGTTTTGGCATAGATTTAGTAAATAATTCTCCTTTTTGATTCACGACAAAAGTATCTTTTTTTGCATAGCTTAAAATTATTGTATTATATATCTTTATTTTTAAATTTAAATATTCATTAATCATATGCCCACCTGTTTTCATTGTTAACATTATAACTTATATAAAATTAGAAGAAAAGCAAAACTTTATAATTGGCAATACGCATTGTTATACATTATTTTTTAATATGATAAAGTAATGCTTTCAGACATGGAAACAAGGTTTTCAAACTGATAAAAGTTTTGAATATAATTAAACGCTGTTTCATTATATAGTTCTATTGTTTTTAGTGTTTAAAAAGTTTATTTAAGCACTTGGTAGTAATTTTTTCATTATCTATATATTTTTAAGTAGTAGTCATCATAATCTAAACGATAATTTCTATCTAAAATGCAGAATAATTTTTCTAAGTAATTTATTCTTTCATTTGTGTCAGTGGTATTGACTGCTTGTTCATATAACTCTTGTAATTTTTCATAATCGCATTCTATATTTTCTGCAAATGTGATGATACTTCCAACGGTTAAGTTGTAAAGACAATTTGCATATGGATGATTTTTTAGAAGCATCTCTTCGCATTTTATTAATTGATTGTTTAAAGTAATTAGTTTTTTCTTAATTTCTTGAGTTGTTAGGAAATTAGATGATTTTGACAGTTTTGTTTTTACGTCTAAGAACTGTTTCAAAAAAGAAATAATAAATTTTTTTTGCTCGTTTCTATTTGTTTCTTTTAAGGCTTGTAAGTAAGTTTCTATGAATTCTTTTTTTGGCAATTTTAAAAAGTATTTTTTTGCTTTTTCTTCATCATTATATAAATCATATACTTTAGTAGACTGAATTATAGAACAATTTTCTTTTGCGTGATATAACTTTCT
The DNA here is from genome assembly GCA_948874605.1 of uncultured Bacilli bacterium. The sequence goes on from CAQRXS010000013.1 coordinate 17,507, forward strand.
TAAAAATTCAAGCGCTAAAAAATAATAAACATCTTTATATTTTTCTTCATTTAATAGAAAAGACGTACAGTAATTTTCTACGATTTCAATATAGTTTTCGTTTAAGTTTCTGCTTTTTTTAATTTGATAATCTAATAATGTACACAGTTGTTCATAAAGATTAATTTTATCTATTATTATTTTTCCAGTTTTTAAAACAGATTTTAAGTAAGAGTTTCTTGAGGTATTTACGTACATAATATCTTGTTTTAGTTCATCAATTTGGAAGCCATGAATTTCTATTTTGTAGCCATCGATTAGTCTTGCGGCCGTGAAGGTATTATGTTCTGTTACGACGAAAATATCTAAATCACTACTAGAAGTATATGAATTCGTTAAGCGACTTCCATATGCTATGATTAATAAAATTTCATCTTTTTCTAAATAATTTGTTTCTTCCAAAAATCTTTCCAATAATTGTTCTGTTTGCATGTTGCACTTCCTTTTTTTGATTTTTTATTCTATCATTCCCTAAAATTTTTGGCAATATTTATCGAGCAATAGTTAAACTTATTTATTATGAAAATAGGGATTTTAATGTCAATAATATGTATTTTTTCTTTCCTTTCTTGACAGAGGGGGGG
>CAQRXS010000014.1 GCA_948874605.1 uncultured Bacilli bacterium
GATTATATAACTGCTGCTTATATCAAATACATTAAGATTAAAAATAAGGAATATATTTGCTTTGCAAGTGATGAAAAAGAGCCTTTAGTTTATATTGTATGTGATAGTATAAACTATGAAGAATTAAGATAATCTCAAAATAAAAAGTATTTATTGCGTGATAACTAAAATATAATGATTCCTACTTTTTATTTATTAAAGATTTATAAAATTTTGTAAGAAATCAACAGCATTATAAGAAATGGAGTTTTTTATGGAAAAATTAGCAATCATATCAGATGTTCATGGAAATTTAGAAGCATTAACAACTGTTCTAAAAGATATAAAAAAAAGAAATTGCAATAAAATAATATGTTTAGGAGATATAATTTTTAAGGGAAAGTTTTCAAATGAATGTGTTGAATTAGTTCAAAAGAATTGTGATGTTGTATTGCGTGGTAATTGTGATGATTATTTTACTAAAGAACATAATTTAGCTATGTTAAATGAACAAGATAAGCAAGAAATGTTAAATTTTAAAAAAGAGCTAACTCCTAAAAATATAGAATACTTATCCAATTTGCCATTTTGCCATGAATTTTATTTGAGTGGTAGGCTTGTAAGAGTTTTTCATGCTGGACCAGATTCAATATATAATTATTCTAATACCAGTATGTACGGTGCTATTGATAAAAAATATAAAATGTTTGAACCTAATATTCTGACTCTTTCTGATAACGTTGCTGATATAATCGTTTATGGGCATATACACACACAAACAATGAGCAAAATGTATAATCGCACATTAGTCTGCTGTGGTAGTATTGGAAATAATCTAGACTATATCAGAAATGATCATAAAGATGGCAATGTTTTAAATACAACTTGTATTAATTATGTTATATTAGAAGGGAATTTAAATTCTAAAGAATATGGTGCTATAGATATTAACTTTATTCAAGTTCCATATAACATAGATAAAGAATTAGAAGCTAGTAAAAATATAACAAAAAGCGATTCCCTTTACTTTGAATTAAAGCATGGGAAGTATCGCGATTCTAAAAAAATAAATCATATATTAATGAATGACGGAATAGATATTAATAGTATTTAATGAACAAAAAACGGATTGATTATAAAACCGATAATAAACTTAAAGAGCAATTATATTAAGTATTTGCTTTTTTTTAGTTGAAGTTAAGAATTGTAATTTTCTAATATAGAAGATTTAATATTTTGGTATATTTTTTTATTTTTCCAATCATACTACTTTTGGAGGGAATTCTATGAATAAAGAAGAATATCAAAAATTAGTGGAAGAACATACACCAAAAGAGAAAAAATTAAAAAATGCTATTATTGCTTTTCTTGTGGGAGGCGCTATTGGTTTTCTAGGACAAGTAATCGTGACAATTTTTCAAACTAGTTTTGGAATGGAAGCCCCAGAGTCTTATGTATGGCTTTGTGTATTAGTTATTTTAATTTCCTGTGTTTTAACATCTTTAGGCTTTTTTGATAACTGGGTAAGTAAATGTAAAGCAGGCCTATTTCTACCAACTACGGGTTTTGCTCATTCTGTGACAAGTTCTGCTTTAGATTATCGACGTGATGGATTTATTACTGGATTAGGGTCTAATTTCTTTAAACTCGCTGGAAGTGTTATTCTTTATGGAATTATAAGTGCGTTTTTTTTGGCAGTGCTAGGGGTGATTATTTATGGCTAGTAAAAAATTAAGTAACATTTATATTAAAGATGCTTTTAGTATTGCTGGTCCAGTTGAAAAGCGTGGAAGTGTTCAAAACTATGATTTGACAATGGATGATTATTACTATAAGACTAAAACTTTTGAGCAAGCTGAAATTAAAATGCAACAAGTTGTTATTGATAATTTATTACGAAAGAATCACTTGCTTCATAGTGATATCGATTTATTGGTAGGTGGAGATTTATCAAATCAAATTAGTGTCACAAGTTATTCGGCTGCAAAGTATAATATTCCATTTTTGGGAGTATATTCTGCATGTGCGTCTTTTGTTGAAAGTTTGATTGTTGCTTCTGAGATTATGGAAGGCAAGAAAAAAGGAAATTGTATCTGCGTGACTTCTTCTCATAATTTGGCAGCTGAAAAGCAATTTCGCTTTCCAACAGAATATGGGGCACCTAAGCCAAATACCACAACATTTACGGCAACTGGTTCAGTGTCAGTATTAATTACAAAAGAACAATCTAACATTAAATTAGAGAGTTATACTATAGGTTCTATAACTGATATGGGTGTAAAAGATGCAACGCATATGGGTGCAGTTATGGCTCCAGCCGCAGCTGAAGTTATTTATAATCATTTAAGAGAAATGAATCGTACTGCGGATTATTATGATTTAATTTTAACTGGTGATTTGGGTTGTATTGGGGTTAATATTTTAAAAGAATATTTGAAAAGAACGCATGGCATTCGTTTGAAAAATCATATGGATGCAGGATGTGAATTATATTTGAAAAGTCAAGAAGAAACTTATGCTGGCGCGAGTGGGCCAGTGGCATTACCTCTTTATTTGTTTAATAAAATTTTAAAGCCAAAAAAAGCTCAGAAAATTTTGATTGTTGGTACTGGCTCATTGCATAACGTGTTTTTTGTAAATCAACAATTATCAATACCAGCAGTTGCCCATGCAGTAAGTTTGGAGGTGTCATTATGATATTTTTAAATGCGTTTTTACTTGCAGGAACCTTTTGTCTTATCGCTCAAATTATTCTTGATAATACTAAGTTAACTCCTGGACATATCACCTCTGGTTTTACAGCTCTTGGGGCATTATTATCTTTTTTAGGTATTTATGATAAGCTAATCGATTGGGGTGGAGCCGGAGCTACTGTAATCATTTCTAACTTTGGACATATGCTTTATTTAGGAGCCATGGAAGGATTTCATGAGGCAGGAGTCATGGGGCTATTCTCAGGACTTCTTGTGAAAAGTTCGGCCGCAATTGCGAGTGTAGTTGTATTCGCTTTTGTACTTTCTTTAATATTTAAACCTCGAAATTAAAAAAGGAATGGATTTCTATTTCTTTTTTTGTTATAATATTTTTGAATTAAAGGGTGATACTATGGCAAAAAAAAAGAAGGAAAATGTTGTAATTTCAAATACACCGCTTGTACCAACGACGATTGGTGTGATTGAAACAAAGGAAAGTGGGCCTATTTTTGCAATTGTTTGGATTCTAATTTTTGTTGTAGGTATTGTCTTACTTCCGTATATCACAGAATGGGTAAATAGTGGCACTATGCCAGTATTTAATTCGAAACCTTCTGAGTCTGAGAAAAATCCTAGTGAGGAACCAGAAGCACCAGTCGAAATAGAATATATTGAACTAAAAAATGATTCTGTAGTGACTGTTGAAAAATTTGATTTTAAAAGTTTTGAAATTAATAAAGCTTTGCGAACTTTGAATTTAGAAATTACCAATAAAGGTGGCAAGTCAACATTATTTAAAGAAAAAAATTATTATATAGAGCTTTATACTTCTGAAAAATTATTGTTACAACGTATAAAAATCGCTTCAGATGAGATTATTACGACGCAGCAATATAGTTATGATATTTCAAAATCTTTTGAAAATGGGGATGCTGCATTAATTGCAATTATTGAAAAAGAAGATAAAGATTATCCTCAAGTCGTGTTAAGAGAAAATGTGAATGGGGCACCTGTTCTTACTTGTTCTAAAGATTCAACATCTCTCACTTATGAATTTGAGAAAGATGAAGAAGAGAATAAACTTTATTTAGTGAAGATTTCTGAATCGACAACATATATGGAAAATACGACGGAAGATTATGATATGGTTTTACAAGATAATACAGTATTAAATGGTGTTTTTGGTGGGATTTCGGGGATTAAGTCTGAATTGGTACCAATTCGTAATGGATTTCGATTTAACACGGAAGTGGATTTAAAGACTATAATTCGCAGTAACTTAGATCGCTATTTTAATAAACCTACGTATTATTTGAAGGATACAGAGGCTAAAACAATTTCTTTTGAATTAGATGCATCTGGATATTCTTGCAATTAAAGGACATTTTTGTCTTTTTTTCTTTGGGTATTTTTGATACAATGAGAGTGAGAATGATAGAAGTGATGATTATGGATTACAATATACATTTAGAGAATTTTGATGGACCGCTGGATTTGTTACTCCATTTTGTTCGGCAGACAAAACTGGATATTTATGAAATTAATATGAGTGAGATTATTGAAAATTATCTTTCTTATATCAAAACTTTGCAATATCTTAATATTGATATTGGTGGAGAGTTCTTATTAATGGCATCTAGTTTGGTACATTTAAAAAGTAAGAAGTTAATCGGGAAAACGGTAGAAGAAGAGACTACAGAAGATGAATATAATATTACCAGTGAAGAAGATTTAAAAAATAAAATTATTGAATATGAAAAATATAAAACACTTTCTCAAGAACTTCAAACATTGGAAGAAAAAAGAAATCAAATATATACAAAATTACCAGAAAATTTAAAAAATTATCAAAGACAGGCTGAACTTATTAATGATGGTTTAACTATTGATGATTTAGTGCAAGCTCTTTTAAATATTGAAGCGAGAATTCATTATAAAGAACCTGTTGAAACGAAAATAACGCGAAAAGAAATAAGTGTAGGAGATCGAGTTAATAGAATTAGAGATTATTTGAAAATTAAGAGACGTTGTCATTTTGAGGAGCTTTTTGAAATTCCTAAAAGAGATTATATTATCGCGACTTTTTTGGCTATTTTAGAAATGAGTAAAGCAATGGAATTGCGTATTTTTCAAGAAGAAAATTTTAATCAAATTGAAGTGGAGGCATTGTTATGAATTTAGAAGGGGTATTAGAAGGACTTTTATTTATTCAAGGAGATGAAGGGGTTACTTTAGAAGATATTTGCAAAATATTAGAAGTGGATATGGATAAAGCAAAAGAATTATTGCTGAAATTAAAACATTCTTATGAGCAAAATAATCGAGGAGTACGAATTCATTTTTTAGGCGAGTCTTTTAAACTTACTACGAAAGAGGAACACCGTGCTTTTTATCAAAAACTTTCGATGACACCTGAAAACAATACTCTAAGTCCAGCAGCTTTAGAGGTTTTAGCGATTATTGCCTATAACGCGCCTATCACTCGAGTTGAAGTGGATGAAATGCGTGGGCTTTCTTCGGATTATACGATGCGTAAATTACTTGCGAAAGGATTAATTAAAGAAGCTGGAAAAAGCACTATGCCAGGGCATCCTACTCTTTATAAAACAACACAAGAATTTTTAGATTATTTTGGACTTGCAACTTTAGAAGATTTGCCTCAAATAAAATCTGAGGAAAAGTTAGAAGAACGAACAGAATTGTTTACTTCGATTTATAAAGAAAAAGAAGAAGTAAGTTAAAACATATGACTCAATTTAAAGTTGAGTATTTTTATTATATAAGTTTATTTTTTGTGGTAAAATACGTGTAGGTGATGACTTTGACAGTAGAATTAAATCAGTTGGAAATTCAAGTGGAAATCATACGAAAACAAAATAAAAATGTTTATATGCGGTTTAAGGATTCTAAGCATCTTATCGTGACTTGTAATCGCCTTGTTAGTGAGAGGAAGATTAGTAAGATTATAGAAAGAAACAAAAAAGCTTTGGAAAAAATGCAAAGTATGAAAGAGAGTGAAGAAAAAAAAGATATTTTCTTTCAGTATTTAGGAAAATCCTATACTAGAATTTTTGATGGAGAAACAAAGGAAGTTACTTTCTTATCTGATAACGTAATCGCGAAAGATAAAAAAACATTAGATAATTTTTACAAAAAAGAATGTTTAAGAGTATTTACCAATGAAGTAAATCGCATATTGCCTTATTTTGATAATATTCCCAAATTTACTTTAAAAATTCGTTCTATGAAAACTAGGTGGGGTGTAAATAATATAACGAAAAAAACAATTACTTTGAACAGTGAGCTTTTAAAAAAAGAAATCGATTTATTAGATTATGTTATTATTCATGAGTTGTGTCATTTTTATGAGGCAAATCATAGTTCAAGGTTTTGGGCTCATGTTGAACAATATTATCCGAAATATAAAGAAGCTAGAAAGAGGTTAAGAGCATGATTATAATTTCATCTTTACAAAATGAAAATGTTAAGCATTGGTGTAAATTAAAACAAAAGAAATATCGTGATCAAAAAAATATGTTTCTTGTCGAAGACGAACATCTTGTGCAGGAAGCAATTAAAAATGATTGTGTTTTAGAAATTATTACTTCCGAGTCAAAAGAATTTGCTTATAAAACTTATTTTGTAACAAAAGAAATTCTAAAAAAAATAAGTGAGCAAGAAACACCACCAAAGATAATAGCTGTTTGCCAAAAATTAACAGAAAGAGATATTGAAGGACCTGCTATCTTTTTAGATGGTCTTCAAGACCCAGGTAATCTTGGAACGATTATTCGAAGTGCTCTTGCTTTTGATATTCCTAATATTATTTTAAATGAAAATACTGTGGATTTATATAATCCTAAGGTAATTCGAAGTACCGAAGGAATGCTTTTTGCAGTTAATGTAGTTCGGAAAAATACAAGTGATTGTCTCGAATTTTTAAAACAAAAAAATTATCAAATTATTGGGACGGATGTACAAGATGGTATAGACATAGAAAATTTAGAACTTTCAGGCAATGTTGTCTTTGTTATTGGTAGCGAAGGAAAGGGTATCACTAAATCAAGGGATTACTGTGATGCGTTTATAAAAATTCCAATGAATAAGTCTTGTGAATCTTTAAATGCTAGTGTATCCGCAAGTATAATTATGTATGAATATCAAAGGAGGAGTAGTAAATGACTAAGCTAAAAATAGGATATATTACAATGACACATGGTATAAAAGGAGAACTAAAATTATATTCTGATTTTTCTAAAAAAGAAAAAATTTTAATTCCTAATTTTCCAGTCATTATTAAAAATCAACAGCATACTATAACAAGTGTTAGACCTCATAAAAATCATTTTTTGGTGACATTTGATTCATTGAAAGATATTAATTTGGTGGAAGAATTTCGCAATCAAACTGTTTTTGTAGATTTGGAAGATATTCCTTTAGAGAGTGGGGAAGTTATTTTAGAAACTTTAATTGGTTATTCTATTGAATGTGAACAAGAAGTTCTTGGAAAAGTAAAAGATATTTTGTATAATAAGGGTGGAATACTCTTAGAAATTGACTATTTAAAAAAATACTATATTCCTTATAATAATTATTACATCGAAAAAATATTAGAAAATGAACAGAAAATAAAAGTGTTTCATGCTAAGGATTTGATATTATGAAAATTGATATTTTAACGCTTTTTCCAAAAATGTTTGAAGGTTTTTTATCCGAATCTATCATTAAACGCGCTATTGAAAAAGGCTTGGTGGAAATTAATATTATTGATTTTCGCACATTTTCTAAATTATCTCATAATCAGGTAGATGATACTCCGTATGGAGGTGGAAGCGGAATGGTTCTTCGTTGTGAGCCTTTGATAGAAGCTATTGAATCTGTAAAAACCAAAGATTCCAAAGTAATATTAATGTGTCCTCAGGGAGTGCCTTATAAACAAGAAAAGGCAAGTGAATTATCTTATTGTTCTCACCTTATTTTCGTTTGTGGTCATTATGAAGGCTTTGATGAGCGAATTCGGGAGTTTGTAGATGAAGAAATATCAATAGGAGATTATATTTTAACAGGCGGAGAACTGGCAAGTATGGTACTAACCGATTCTATTGTACGCCTTCTTCCGGGAGCGATAAACCATGATTCTCACGAGAATGACTCTTTTACTAATGGATTACTTGATTATCCTACTTATACGAAGCCTAGTGAATATCGAGGTCTAAAAGTTCCTGAAGTATTGTTATCTGGAGATCATAAAAAAATTCGGGAATGGCGTGAATATCAGGCACGCGAAAACACAAAAAAAAGAAGAAGTGATTTATTAAAGTAGGGGGATTGCTATGAATTATAAGGTCGAAAAAGAGATGCAAAACAGAAAATTGGGAAGAAAAAAAATTCCTAAGAATGGCTTTGTTATGAAACTGAAATTAAAATCAAGAAAAGATTTTATTGAAGTAAAAGAAATTACGATTATGAATGATATTCTAAAAGATAATGTTTTGAAAAAACAGTTTGATAAGGCTTTTAAAAGAATGCTTAAAATGGTTATGAGTGTAAGAAATGATGAAGATGCTTCTGATGGAGACATTAAAATTGCTATGACAGAAGTAGAAAGAATGAAAGCAATTTTAAAAGATAAATATCGAGATGAACTTCGTGTAAAAGATTTTTACGCTATGTGGCGAAAAGCTGATTTTTTAGAAACGGAATTGAAAGAAAAAATCGTGGAACGTCAAAGAGTCCAAGAGATGATTTGGCGAAATATGATGACAATGAATAATCTATATGAGAAAAATTTGGAGGAAGAAAAGGGACGAGGTAGATAGAATGCAAATATTTGACTTTGATAATACGATTTACAAAGGAGAAAGCGTATTTGATTTTGCAATGTTTGTGATAAAGCGAAAAAAATCCTTGATGAAATATATTCCTGGGATTGTTCGTCTTTTGTTTTTATATAAAATATGTAAGATGGATGTAGAGGAATTTCAAGTGGCTTTAGAAAAATATTCTCGTCCATTTTTAGAAAATCAAGAATTTATTGAAACTTTAATTCAGGAATTTTGGCTTTCTAACATCGAAAGATTATATCCGCACATGCTTAAAAGAATAAAGCCAGAAGATATTATTATAACTTCTAGTCCAGAGTTTTTGATTGATGGAATTAAAGATGTTTTGAACACGGATAAAATATTGTGTTCGAAATTAGATTTAAAAAATGGTAAAATAACATTTTTGAACTTTGCTGATAATAAAGTAAAATATTTAGAAAAAGAATATCCGAATGCTAAAGTAGATACGCTTTACACTGATTCTTATAATGATAAACCATTAATGGAAATAGCTCGTAATGTCTATTTGGTAAAAAAAGGTAATTTGAAAAAAATAAAATGAGGTGAGGGGTTTGAAAAAGAAGGAATTATTGGTTCCAGTTGGAAGTATGGAACATTTGATGTTTGCCATTCATAATGGATGCGATGCCGTTTATCTTGGTGGGAAAAGATTTGGGGCTCGAGCTTATGCTTCTAATTTTGATGATTCACAAATGATAGAAGCAATTCGCTATTGTCATCTTTATGGAGTTAAAATTTACGTTACTGTAAATACGATGATTTATGAACGTGAAGTGGCTTCTGTACTTCATTATGTGGGCTTTTTGCATCAAAATCACGTTGATGCGGTTATTGTATCTGATTTAGGTATAATACAAGAAATTCATAAAATGTATCCTTCTTTGGATATTCATGTGTCAACACAAGCACATACTTGGTCGCCATCCCAAATGAAATTTTTAAAAAGTATTGGAGCAACAAGAGTTGTTATTGATAGAGAACTTTCTTTAGAAGAAATTCAAGCTTTGCCAGATATTTTGGAAATTGAAGTTTTTATTCATGGGGCATTATGTGTATCGGTATCAGGGGAATGCTTGATGAGTGCTTTAGAAGAAGTTCGCAGTGGAAATAGAGGGACTTGTGCTCAATATTGTCGTATGAAATATAGGGCTCTTAGAAATGGAAAATACCTTGATTCAAATGGACCGTTTTTGCTTTCCACGAAAGAATTAAATACATCCCATCACATAAAAGAACTTATGAATAGTAATATTACTAGTTTTAAAATAGAAGGTAGAATGAAGAGTAAAGAATATGTTGGTTTTATCACGCATTTTTATCGTCGTTTCATGGATGATAAAAGCATGCAAGTAAAAAAGGAAGAAGAAAAAAAGTTAAAAACTATTTTTAATCGGGATTTTACAGATGGTTATTTATTTCAAAATAAAAATATTATGAATTTTGAAACTGCTAATCATTTAGGGTATCCTATTGGTTCTGTCATAGGATATGATTCGGAAAAAATAAAAATAAAATTAACGGAGTGTATTCATCAAGAAGATGGAATTAAATTTTTGCCTTCTGATTTAGGAATGATAGTGAATTTTTTATATAATGAAAGAGGCGCGCTTGTTAGTAGTGCTCAAGCGGGTGATATTATTTTTGTTGATAATAAAATAAATCTTCATGGAAAAGATGTGGTTCATAAAACAATAGATAAAGTTTTATTAAAAGAGTTACAGGCTTTTGAAGAAAAGAAAATTCCCGTGTCTATGACGGTGAATGCCACTTTGAGTTTATTTACTTTGACGATTACAGATAATGAATTTTGTATAAGTGTTTCTAAAGAAATTTGTTCGCCAGCAAGAAGTCGGAGTACTACTCAAGAGGAAATAGCCAAGCAATTATCTAAACTTGGAGGGACACCATTTTGTAAAGGAAATATTTCTATCCAAGTTGAGCCTGATTTGTTTATTCCAGTGAGTCAAATCAATGAAGTTAGAAGAGAAGCGGTTCATAAACTTTATGAAAGTAGGTGTAATAGATGACTTCACCTAAGGTAAGCGTTTTTGTGCGTAGTAAAGAGCAACTGAATTTTGTTAGAATGTATGATGTTCATGCAATTTATACAGATGTACTAGAGCTTGTGCAAGAAAATCCAGAATTATATTATCAAGTACCAAAATATCACGATGCTAGTGAACTTCCTGATAATATTTTAACAGAAGATACTGGTCTTTTATATGATTTTAAAGATAAGAAAAATATTATTACGGATTATGGACTTAATGTGGCTAACGAAAAGACAATAAGCCTATTAGAACAAAGTGGTGCTTCTCGTGTTACACTATCTCTTGAAGTTTCGATGGAAGAATTGAGTTTTTTTAAAAATTTAAAAAAATATTCTTTAGAACTATATTTATATGGAAGACCTAAGGTTATGTGTTTAAAAGAACATCCAATATTTACAAATGGTGAATATATTTTGGAAGACATGAAAAAGAAAAGATATCCAGTAACGGTTTTAGAAAACAAGAATGTTTTCCTTTATCATCATGAGCCAATAGATCGCTTGAGGTATTTTCAAAGTTATAGAGATATAGGGATTCAATATTTTCGAATTGATTTATGGAAGGAAACGAATCTAGAAATTGCAGAGATTTTTGAAAGAATTTGTTTGCAAAAGAAAAACTGTCAAGAGTTTACAGAATCTTAAGAAAGGATATTTATCATTTCTTTTTTTTTTGTTATATTATTTTTAGAATAGAAAGAGGGAATGAAAGAGTGAAAGCACCAGAGGTGATGAGCCACATAAAGCCTGCTCATATCGAATGTACGAAAGAGGATATCGCGGATGTAGTAATTATGCCTGGAGATCCTCTTCGTGCTAAATATATTGCAGAGCATTTTTTAGAAAATGCTAAGTTAGTCAATAAAATTCGAAATATGTATGCTTATACAGGAGAGTATAAGGGGCATCGCTTAACTGTTATGGCTCATGGTATGGGAATGCCAAGTGTTAGTATTTATGCTTTTGAATTATTTTATTTTTTTGGCGTAAAAAAGATTATTCGGATTGGAACTTGTGGAGCATTGCAACCAGAGATTGATATTCCAGATTTAATTATCGCGAATGAAAGCTATACTGAGGCCAATTTTGCGTATTCTTATAATGGAGATCCAACCCATTATTCTTATCCAACAAAAAAATTAACAGAGCATATTATTGAAAAATCAAAAGAAAAAGGATTAAAAGTTCATGTTGGCACAGTTATGTGTACAGAGCAATTTGGATTTTACTCTGATAATGAACATGTTTTAAAAAGAGTTCCAGAGGGTACAAGGTTACTCGGAGAAGAAATGGAGACATTTGCGTTATTTCATATTGCAAATAGTTTTGAAAGAGAGTCAGCAGCTATTCTTACTGTCGTAGATAGTAAATATAAAGAAGCATTTTTAACTCCAGAGGAAAGAGAAACATCACTTAATAATATGATTACTTTAGCGCTTGATAGTGCAATTTAAAAAGAGCTTATTCGATGAAGGAATTTACAACATCAATAAACTCTTTTTTCTTATTTTCTAATTCCATCTCGGTTGTGGCTTCAAATCTTAAAGTTAAATTTGGTCCTGTATTACTTGCGCGGATTAATGCCCAAGAATGTTCAAAGTTTACACGAACTCCATCGACAAAATTACCATCATAATTTTTAGATTTTACATAATTTACAATTTGTTCTACTACGAAAAATTTTTTTTCATTGGCAACAGGAATTTTAATTTCTGGTGTTGAGTAGTAATGTGGTATATTACTTAGTAATTCACTGAAGGATTTTTCTGTTTTTGACAGTATTTCTAGGAATCGTAAGCTTGCATATATGGAACTACAAACTTCAGGACCACGGTCATTAAAGAAAATGTGTCCTGATAGCTCCCCACCTAATGGGATATTTTCTTCTTTTGTTTTTGCTTCTGTAAAACTAGTCCCTGTACGACTCATAAATATTTTTCCACCTAATAGTTCTGTTTCATCAATTAAAGCTTTGGAACATTTTACATCAATCAAAAATGTTTTATTTGGAACTGTTTTAATCATATCCCGAATCGCTACAATCATATACTTGTCAGCCATGACAAATTCTCCTAATTCATTAATAATACCAATTCTATCTCCATCTCCATCAAAGGCTATACCAAGGTCAGCTTTTTCTTCTAACACTTTTTTCTTTAGCATTTCCATATTTTCTTCGACAGCTGGGTCTGGATGATGGTTTGGGAAAGCCCCATCGTTTTCATCACATATATAAATCATGTTAAGATTTGGAAACATACGGTAGGCATCTTTCATAATTGTTGTTGCAACTCCATTACCTGGATCTACCACAACTTTTAGAGGGCGACTACCCATGTAGGTGTTTTCTTTTAAATAATTTAAATATGCTTGTTGAATACTTCTTTTTTCATAAAGACCATTACCCGTTTTAAATTTTCCTTTTAACGTATATTCTTTGAATTCTTCTATCATATTACCTCTGGCATTTGCAAGAGGGTCAAAAGAAAATTTAAAACCATTATCTTCTTTTGGATTATGGCTTGCTGTTACCATGATACCAAATGTATTTTCTATTACTCTTGAATAGTAATGCATTGGAGTTGTAACGAGTCCGTAATCAATAACATTGATGCCAGATTCTAAAAGTCCTTTGATTAATTTTTCATGAAGTTTTGGACTTGATAAACGGTTATCATGCCCAACAACGCATTTGTATTTTTCTAATTTTTCTTGAAGGTAAGAACCGTAACTTTTGCCAATGATATATGCGGCTTCTTCATTAATATCTTCGGGATAAGTTCCACGAATATCATATGCTTTAAATATATTTTCTTTCATTTTTTCATTCTCCTATCAAAATTCATTTTACCATGAATTAAATTGGGAAAAAAGTTTAATTTTCTATTTTCCTCAAGAAAAAAATCATTATTTTAAAATTTCTTCATATATTGTCTTAGAGAGGATGATTTGTTTGAAAAGCGTGATACCTTTTACAAAGGAACTTGATTTTGCTGGTAAAGTTAGTGAAATTACTAGTATTTCGTTAGAAAGAGAATTTGAAATTAATGAAACCGCGATTGATGGTAATTTATTTGTTACTGGAGATTATAAAAGCCATGAAGTAAGCGCTAATGTTATTCCATTTTCTTTTAAAATTCCATTTACGATTGAAATTCCAGATAATTTAGAAAAGAATACGATTTCTTTAGAAATTAGTGATTTTGCTTATGATAACACTAGTGAGGATAAGATAACAGTTAACATTGAATTAGAACTTTCTGGAGAATCTATTGAAGTACAGGAGATAGAAGAAGTGGAAGAGATTCCGGTTGAAGTGAATCCAGAAGAAATCATAAGTATGTTAGAAAGTGATAGAGAGCCAGACCCTTTGGAAGAGGAAAGGCAAGAACCGATAGAAAGTGAAGAAGAAATAATACCATTAGAAGAAGCAGAGGCTCTACCTATGCAAGAAGTAGAAAATTCAAAAGAAGAAATAGTGGAAGAAGTTATGTCTGAACCAGAAGTTAGAGAAGATATGACCGAAAGTGAGGAACTTATTATGGAAAATGTTACAAATGAAGAAGAATATGCTACCTATCATATCCATCTTGTAAAAAGCGGAGAAACCGTTGAAACTATTTGTACCATGTATAATTCAAATTTAAGTATGTTATCCGAATATAATGATTTATCCAATATTTCGGAAGGCGAAAAAATTATAATACCGGAGACAGATGAAAAATAGAAGTATCGATGTAATAAAGGATATTTATAAACCTACTAAAGTTACTATTTGTGGCAATGCTCAAATTTTAGAATCCACAAGTGGCAATGTTGTTGTAAAAGAAAAAAAAGAGAATATAAGAGAACTATACGATTATTTAACAAGTCGTAATTTTCTCTTTTTTCCATCTTTGATTGACGATTCTAGAGAAGGAGTAAACATCTATGAATACGTTCCTGACGCCTCGATGCCTAAAGAGCAAAAAGCTTCTGATTTTATAAAAGTAATCGCATTATTGCATCAAAAAACAACTTATTATAAAGATGTTTCTTCGGATGAATATAAAAAAATCTATGAAAACGTGCAAGCACAGATTGAATACTTAAGTTATTATTATGATGAAATTTATCAAAGATATTTTGAAGATGTTTTTCCAAGCCCAAGTGAATATTTGTTGATGAGTAATATTTCAAAAATTATGGCTTCTCTAAATTTTGCTAAAGGAGAATTGGAAGCATGGTATAAAAGTGTGAGTGAATTAGATCGTTATCGTATTTGTCAAATTCATAATAATTTATGTTTAAGTCATTTTCATAAAAAAGAAAAAGAATGTTTGCTTAGCTGGGACAATTCAAGAAAAGATACGCCAGTAATGGATTTGGTTAAATTTTATAAAAACGTATATTTTGATTTGAACTTTGAGATATTGTTACAAGAGTACTTTAGAATCTGTCCTTGGAGTGAAGAAGAGAAAAAGTTGTTTTTTATTAGCATTTCTATTCCACCAAAATTTGAAGAAAAAGGTAGTGAATTTGAGCGTGTTCAAAATGTAAGAAATATGTTGGATTATGTTTATAAAACAGAACATTTAATACGGCCATACTATGCGGTAGAGCAAAAATAGAAGAATTAATATTTCTAGCATTAAAATAAAAATATTAAAACGAAAAGGTAAAATTAAAGTTATAATTACTTGATAAAATATTAAAACACTTAGAATTAAAATAGCAAGAACCGTAAAAAATCCACCACCACGATTTGGACGATTACAATTGCAGTTTCTCATATGTATCACCTAATAATAGAATATGTAAATTTTTTTAAAGAGTTCTACTTGACTTTTAAAGGGCAGAACGGTTATAATAATTGTTAGAGTAGAGGTGCTTATTTATGAAGAAAAAAGGTTTTACATTAATTGAATTGTTAGCAGTTATTGTTGTATTAGCAATTATCATGTTGGTTGCAGGTTCTAATGTATTTGGTATTTTAGGGGATGCTGAAAAAAGCTCATTTCGTAATGAATTTATATCTCTTTTAGATCAAGCTCAAACTAAAGCTTCTATGGATTTAATGGATGGAACAATTAATGGTTCAAGAAGAACAGTATGTTATAATGACAATTCCTTAGATGATTATTTTGATCAAAAAGGAAAGGATTATACTTACAGTGTTTTGGTTACTTATAATAACGGAAAACTTGAGATAAAAGGTTGGATGAGTAGTGATAAGTATAAAGTAGAGAATTCAGACAATACCTTAATTAAAGGAGACGTCAAGGATAACAATGGTGGAAGCGTATCTACAAACTGCGGTAATCCAGCTGGTGTTTATCACATTACGTCTTAATAAAAAGCTAGAAATAGTTTTTTTCTTTTGTAAAAAATCTTGATTTTAGTTATAAAAATATATATAATTAAGATAATAGAATACGAGGGATAGTATGAGACTGAAATATAAATTAGGGTTAGCAATCGTAGTGGTGGCAATAGGAATATGTTTGATGACATATCAAAGTTATGCTCTTTGGGTAGTAAATTTAGAAGGGCAAGAAAATGTTGTGAGTTCAGGGTGTTTTAAGATTGAGTTTGAACAAATAAATGCGCCAATTATGATGAATAATACCTATCCAATGAGTGACTCTAAAGGACTTTCTGGTATCCCATATAAGTTTAAGATAACAAATAAGTGTAGTATAGCATCAAAGTATTATGTGACATTAAATACGTTAACAACAAATCAACAAGAAGATTATAATTTAAAAGAGAAGATAAAGTTTGCAATTCATAAAGAGACAGAAGCAAAACCAACAGCAGGAATTAACTTAGGAGAATACGCAAGTGATATAAGTCATATCAATGAGGATAGAACGAGTATAGTAGTAGAAAATATGGATGAATCAATCATACTCGCGGCAGATATATTAAATCAAGGAGAAGAAGAGACCTATAGTATTTATTTATGGTATGATGAAAAAGCTGGAAATGAGATTATGAATCAAAAGTTTGAAGGAAGTATAAATATATTAAGCACAGCAACATATAAAAAAGAGAAGACAGCAGTAGAGTATATAAAAGATAAATCATTAAATAACAATGAATTAGTTTATG
>CAQRXS010000015.1:0-7700 GCA_948874605.1 uncultured Bacilli bacterium
CATACATATCTCTTGGAATACTAAGCATCGTAGCAGTCAAAGTTTTAGGATTAAAGGTAATAAGCATTAAAGTATCTCCATTAAAAGCGGCATTTGCATCAAGACCATTCGTAGAATCAGAGTCCACACCAAGTACTAAAATAGTAAACGGTTCCGTTAAACTTTTAGTGGTGGTTAAGAATTCACTTTCCTCGGTTTTCATTTCTTTTGAATATTCTTTTATGACTTTAGTCTCGTTCACAATATTTTGATATCTCTCATCATTACCAAAAATAACTGGAAAATCTTTTGTAATAAAAATTGCATCCACTTCGCCATTATAAAAGGCTTCCATTAACTTTATAGAATTTTCATAATATTCGATGTCATTATCTATATTCTCTTTTTTTATCCATTCCGTGGGAAGAACATACCCAGTTCTGTCTGTCTCATCCGTGACCATTCCAATCGTACTATTTGAAGAAAATTCTGTGTTTTTCATAGTTAATATAACAGTAGTGTAAGTACTAGTTTCTTTAGAAGTAAAATTTTCAATTTTTGTATAAATTCGATCAATCGAGCTGGATGCAAAAAGAAAAACTCCAGAAAACAAGAAAGCGAGCATTGACAAAATAAGAAAGCCAAACTTTTTCCCCTTTATCATTTTTCGAGCTCCAATAATCGTGTATATCAAGCCATACAACCCAAAGAATATTAAAATTCCAATCCGCAAAGTAGTCTCTATTCCTTCTAAATGAAGCAAACTATTAGTAAAAAAAATAAAACTTACAAAATATACAACGACAAGAAAAAAATAAAATAATTTAATAACCCAATGAGTTTGCTTTAATTTGCTAAAAAAACTATTCATTCTACCAACCCTTCCTAAAACTTTTTATCCTCTAATAAATTATATAATAATTTAGTGAAATTCTCAATACTTGATAGTTTATTTACATAGAGAAAATGGACTCTCTTTAAAAAAAAGAGAAAATTTGCTATAATTATGTCGAATAGAAGGTGATTGTCATAAAAAAACAACAAAAAATAATAGGCTTTGCAATGGCGTTTGGCGTTCTTTTTTTATCAATTGTATCATTCATTCCTGAACCAAAAGCATTGACATATGGTCGTATTACTGGAAGTGGGGTAAGCTTCCGAAGCGGTGCTACGACAGATGCAAGTATTTACACTTATTTAAATAAAGGATATCATGTCACTTTAAATAGCACCAATTTAACGAAAGGAAAGGGCTGTACAAAAGGTTGGTATAGTGCAAACTATAATGGAAAAAGTGGTTATGTCTGTGGAGACTATGTAGAAGAAGTAAAAGATACTGACATAAAATATTCTTACAATCGCCCATGGACAAGCCCTAAAAAAGCTATTATAGGTGGTGCTGAATTTATTGCAGATGGTTATATCAATGCAGGTCAAAATACAAGTTATTTAAAAAAATATAATGTAAATCCCAATGCTGATAGTCCACAAAATAGTCATCAATATATGGCAAATTTAGCTGCCCCTTTTAGCGAGGCAAAATCAACATATAATAGTTATAAGGATAATGGATTACTTTCATTACCGCTTCATTTTACCATTCCTATATTTGATAATATGCCAAGTACAAATCCTCATCCAGTATATGGGGAAGAAAAAGGCGGATTAACAACCGTCAAAGATAAAAATTTTGAAAAATTATTAAACAATGAAAAATTCCCTGAAAGTTATAAAAAATGGTTAAGAGCGATTCACGAAAAATATCCAAATTGGACCTTTGAAAGCTTACAAACAAATTTAGATTTTAAAACAACAGTGTCTAAACAGCAACTTGTAGGATCCATCCAAAAATCTTCCTGTCCAAAATGTGTACATCCTGACAATATTAATACGGAAGGAAACTGGTATATTGCCACAGAAGAAACCGTAGCATATTTTCTAGATCCAAGAAACTTTTTAGAAGAAGATAGTATATTAATGTTTGAAGATTTATCTTATAATGAAGTCTATAAAGAAGAAGTTGTGAAGTCTGTATTAAAAGGAACCTTTATGGAAGGAAAAGATAATGTAGATAATCAAACTTATTCTAGTATGTTTATGGAAGCTGGTAAATCAGCGAATGTAAATCCTGTTTATCTAGCAGCGTTGTCTCGTCAAGAAATGGGATCTACGAAAGGTATCGCATCAAGTGGCCAAAGATTTGACTATAAAGGAATCACTTACGAAGGTTTCTATAATTTCTATAATATTGGTGCTTATTCAAGTGAAGAAAATCCAGCAAAAGCAGGAGTTGTTTATGCCGCAGCAGGTGGAAAAAGAAACAATGACGGAGTTTATGTAGGAAATATTGGTGGAGAGGCTTCTATCCCTGTTACAAAGCCAGATACGAGTAATAATCAAAATACAACAAATAATAACAATAAACCAAACTCACAGGAAAAACCGCCAACTAACAATAATTCTCAAGGTTCGAACAATAGCCAAAATAATACAAAACCAGAAGAAAATATAACTCCTGTAAGTACTCATCTTTCGAATTTGAACCTTAATAAAAAAGGAAAATATTTAACAAATGTTTCAATAGGGATTACTGCTGGAGCATTAAAGGATAAAACCAAGTCAAAAGAAATAACATTAAAAAAATCAAATGGTAATAATCTAGGCGATAGCGAAAAAGTAACAACTGGCACAATAATAAAATTTGCAAGTGGGGAAGAATATACCTTAATAGTATATGGAGATTTAAATGGCGATGGAGCTATATCGTTATATGACTTGCAAATGTTAAAAATGTATTTATTGGGAAAACAAGATTTATCTGAAGCAAGCTTAGAAGCAAGTAAGGTTTATAAGAAAGATTCTAATAAGCCTACACTAGCTGATTTGCAAAAAATAAAATTGACTTTATTAAATAAAGATAACATAGCTCAAAGTTAGGAGAAAAAATGAAAAGAATAAAAAGAAATATATTATTAATTTTTGTATTTTTGTGCTTAATAGGAATAAAAAATGTTTCAGCATTGACTTCTTCTATGTACACGAGTAGTAGTTACATAACAACAGGTCAAAATGTAACTGCAACAGTAACTATAAAAGATTTCTTTTCCGCAAAAATTCATATTGAATGTTGGGGTAGTACTAGTAATAAATCTTTCGATGATATCTCACAATCTGATGGAGGTAATATCACTCGTTCATTCAGTTTAACTTGTCCAGCAACAAGCATAGGTCAAATTGCATTTTCTTATTCTGTTGAAGCATTAGACATGGCATACAATGAACGCAATTTTTCTGATAAAAAAATAGTAGTAGTTCAAAAGCCTCGTGAAAAAGATTCGAACAATTATCTAAAAAGCATAAACGTTAAAGATTACAAGCTAACTCCAGAGTTTAACAAAGAAACGCTAGAGTATTCTGTAAATGTTCCATCGACTGTTGATAAAGTAACATTAGAAGCCGAGAAAGAATCAAATTATGCAAGCTTATCTGGAATAGGAGAATTTGAAGTTAATGAAGGTGTTAATACATTCGAAATAAATGTTACAAGTGAAACAGGAAACGAAAGAGTGTACAAAATTACTGTTAACGTTGAGGACGAAAATCCAATCAACATAAGCATTGATAATAACAATTACACCATAATGAAAAACGCAAAGACCCTACAAAAACCGCAAACATATGAACCAACGACAGTTAAAATAAAAGATTTTGATATTCCTGCTTTTTACTCAGAAATATCAAAACAAACATTAATTGGGGTAAAAGATTCCAAAGGGACAACACATTTTGTAATTTACGATGCAGAAAAAAGCACTTATGAACAATATAATGAGAATAAAACTCCAGACCAATTATTATTTATTCAAAAAATAACAGATGAAAAAGATGGTTTTACAAAAAAGAATGTGACAATTAACAGTTCTTCTTATGAAGCCTTAGTATCCAATATTGATGAAAATATCATTCTTGTTAAGGCAATGAATATTAAAACTGGGGACATACACTTATATCAATATGATAAAGAAGAAGGAACGTTCATCGTTTACAAAGATACAATTATCAACACTTTAGAAAAAGAAATCGAAGAAAATAAAAAAATGATTCTTTACTTAGAAATTGCTTTAGGTATTGCTGGTTTTCTGATTTTACTACTTTTAATTTTTAGACCAAAAAGAAAAGAAAAAAAGGTTAAAGAAAAAGAGCTAGAAGAAGTAAAAATTGAAAAATTAGAAATAGACGAATTAAAAGAAGAAGAAAAATCGGAAATAGAGAAAAAAACTCCTCAGAAAAAAAACAAAAGAAACAAAGACAAAAAGAAGAGCCAAAAACAAAATGGAGATACTTCAGAAGAGAAAAAAGAAGAAGTAAAAGTTGAGCAAATTTCTCCAACGAAAAAACAATCAAAAAGAACAAAAGAAGAAGCATTAAAACAAGTAAGTGATGCTGCTTCAATAATTGAAGAATATGAAAAAACAATTCAATTAAGTAAAAAAGAACTGGCAAAAAAGAAAAAAGAAATGGAAGAAAAAGAAGCTCAAGTAGAAGCCACAATGTATGACATTTTTGAAGAGGATAAAAAGAAGAGAAAAAGATGATTAAGATAAAAATCGTCTTTTTCTTTTTTCTAGACATTACTAAAACCATTGAAAAGAAAAGAATGAAACTATATAATAGATTTATATTATTAATTCAATAGAAAAAGGTGCAGAATGAGAAAGAAAAAAAATATCAATTTTATTTTATTACTATTTCCAATAATTGATTTCTTAACTTCTATCGCAACATGGGAAAATCTTATTAGCTTAGGTATTTTAATAAAAGGATTATTTTTAGTTTATGTACTTTATAATATATGGAAAAAAAACAAGCAAAAAAAAATATATATAATGTTAGCTCTACTGCTATTTTATGGATTAGGAGTAATTTCCTACTGGTATTTTAAAAATCCAAATTATCTAAAAGGTGAAATTATAAATTTATTTAAAATATACTATTTACCTTTATTAATTCTATACTTTGGTACAGAAAAAGAAATGGAAAAGAAAACCTTTTGCCTACTTTTTCTAGAGTTTTTACTTCTATACCTTATACCATATCCATTTCATCTAGGTCACAATATAAACGAAATTTACCCAAATAAAAATTTATACTTGTCGTACTTTTATGTTGGAAATGAACTCGCAAACATTTTTGTTTTATTAATCCCTATATCTTTTACATATTTGATAGAAGAACAAAAGAAATTGCTACCAATAACACTTGTTCTTACAGCCTGTATGCTACTTTTATTAGGAACAAAAACGATGTATTTAAGTGTTATAATTATTATAGTTTATTTATTATTTTACTATCGAAAAGAGTGGAATCAGAAAATAAAGAAATATTGGTTACAATTAGGAGCAATGTCAATAATTACATTAATTATAATAGGAATATGGTTACCAAAAAGTTCTCTTTATAATAATATAAAAACACAGTTGGAGTTCTATAAAGTAAATAATATAAAAGACTTATTCACATTAGAAAATATCAATAACATTCTATATAGTAATAGGCTTGAATTTCTAAATAATATTCATAAGGAATACAAAGGCTTATCCACAAAAGAAAAATTATTTGGTCTAGGAAGAACAAGAATTATGGAAAAAAAAGATATTGAAATAGATATATTAGATATCTTTTATAGTATAGGCTTAATTGGATTTATCATTTATACAATATTCTTTATTTTTGTACTAAAAACAGTAGAAATAAAAGGAGTATACCAATTTACATTTATTCTTCTGTGTGTTATATCTCTTTTTACAGGACACGTTTTAATAAGCCCGATGACAACAACTTATCTAGCAAGTATATTTGGAGGAGAATAAATATGAATAGTTGGACAAAAAATCAAATAAAAAGATTGCGTATTGCTTTGATGCTTAACAGTAGTAGCAGAAATAAGTATATAAAAAAACATCAAATATTTAAAAGTATGGGAGAAAATGTCTTCTTTCAAACACGACTAATTCCATCAGATCCACATTTAATTAAATTTCACAATAATATTGTAGTAACTAGTAATGTTACTTTTGTAACTCACGATATATTTCATTTAGGATTAAATAACATGGGAAAAGGATATTTTCCTTATGAACAAAACTGTATTGAAATAATGGATAATGTATTTATAGGTTGTAATACAACAATCTTAGGGGGTATAAAAATAGGGCCGAATGCTGTAGTAGGCGCTGGAAGTGTTGTAACGAAAGATGTTCCAGAAAACTCTGTGGTTGCAGGGAATCCTGCTAAAGTTATAGGAACATTTGATGCGTTTTTAGAAAAAAGAAGTCAAAAAGAAGAAATAAAAAATCCAGAGTTACTATGGAAATTATTTGAAGAGAATAAAAAGAAAAATTAAACTATAGCTTACCGCAATGCTTGTTTATATTTTAAAAAATATTTTTTATTAAAAATACACAAAATATTGTGTTGAAACAAAAAATTAAGGTATAATAAGCGCATAAGGAGTGTTTCATATGAGATTAGCAGTAACCATACCTAACATCTTACTCATGATTTTAACAACCTTTTGTATGAGTCTTATTCTAGTACCAATCTTTAAAAAAATAGCTTTTCACATCGGTGCAATTGATTATCCAAACCAAAGAAGGCTAAATCAAAAGCCAATGCCTACAATCGGTGGACTTGCCGTATTCCTATCCTTTCTATTTGGATATATGATATTTGGGCGAGGCACCGTAGAAATGATATCAATTTTAATTGCTAGTTTTATAATTATTTTAATTGGTCTTATTGATGACATAAAACCCATTAGTGCGAAATATCAGCTAATCGGTCAAGCTGTCGCAGTATTAACAATCGTGCTGTATGGAAAAATTACAATTGATAACTTCACTGTTTTGGGTGTTAATTTAATATTTCCAGAACCTCTAAATTATTTAGTTACGATGATTTTCATGTTAGGAATCATTAATGCGATCGATTTATCTGACGGAATGGATGGTTTATCAAGTGGTATTTCCATCATCTACTTTCTAACAATTTTAACGATTGGCATGTTACTTGGAATGGCGGGCAATATTGATACAACAATAGCCATTCTAATGATTGGCTCATTATTAGGCTTTCTAGTTTATAATTTTCCACCAGCGAAACTTTATATTGGTGATTCTGGTTCAAATTTTATGGGGCTCATGGTTGCAACAACTGCGCTTTACGGCTTTAAGCTAGCAACATTTACTTCTCTTATTATTCCTCTTGCTATATTAGCCACTCCAATCATAGACGTATTCTTTTCCATTATAAGACGAAGCCTACAGAAGAAAAATCCATTCACAACTCCAGATAAAGATCATCTACATCATCAATTATTAAAAATGAAATTCTCTACTAAAACTTCATTGGCTGTAATATATTTAATTAATCTTGCCTTTTCTGGTGCTTCCATTTTATATGCGATGAATTATATAAAATATGCTTTAATTTTGTATTTTGCTTTAATGATTGTTTTTCTCTTCTTGGTATTAAAAACAAACATATTATTCCCTAAAAAAGGAGCAAAGAAACATGGCAAAAAATAAAGAAAAAATTCTAGAAATAGTAAGATATTTAATCGTTGGAGTTCTAACAACCATTGTAAGTTTAGTAATTTATTATGGACTTACAAAAACAGTTTTAAATCCAAATAATGCATTCGAACTACAAACGGCAAACGT
>CAQRXS010000015.1:7710-16070 GCA_948874605.1 uncultured Bacilli bacterium
TTGGATTATTTCGGTAGCCTTTGCATATATCACCAATCGCGTATTCGTATTTAAAAGTAAAAATAAAAAAAAATTAAAAGAAATAACTACTTTTGTTGGTTCTAGACTACTTACTCTTTTCCTGGATATGGCTATAATGTTTCTTGGGGTTACAATTTTAAAAATAAGCGATTTATTAATAAAACTTGCAAGTCAAGGAATCGTTATCATAGCAAATTATCTTTTAAGCAAATTAGTAGTATTTAAAGAAAAAAAAGTAGTCTCAAAAAATTCCCAAAGAAAGAGAAAAATCATAAATATTCTCATATTTTTAGGTCCAGTTATATATCTTGTTAACAGTATATTTCAAAGTGAGATTACAAAGTGGATAAGTATATGCTACCTAATGAGCATAGGTCTATTTATGATGGCTGTTTTATTAAAAGAAAAAAAATATTGTGGTATCCTAATTGCAATACTAGGCTATTTGCTAATACAACATTTATATATTTACTGTCAACAATTAGATTTACAAACAGAAAGCATATTTCTAATCAACACATTTTTATTTCCAATTAGTTTACTTTACTTTTATCAACAAGATACTTTGGAAACCGAAAAAAACATTACACAGTTATTTTTTCTCTATATATTTGTAATATTAATACAAAGTTGTAAAACAGATATTCCTAAAATTTATCAAAATCCTATTATAGGAATACTAATAGCCTTTTTACCAGTCGCTTTGAAAAAAATTCATAATCATCAAAATCAAATTGCTCAAACTTTAGGATTAGCCCTTATATTATTAACAATGTTTATCTTAAATATATGGTTATTCTCTTTAGTCTTCGTGGTCTTAGCTTTATATATCCTTATAAAAGAAAGAAAAAAATTAAAAAAACAGAATAAAATATTCTTTGCTATTTTAATCATGATAGGTATTCTTTCAACTTGTCGCTCGATTATGAGCCAAAGCATTACAATAGAAAATTTAATTTTTGAAAATCGTCAACAACAATTAGTAGAAAATAAAGAAAAATTTAAAAATGCTAATATAGAAGAACAATTATTTGGAATCACTTCAATAAAAGAAATAGAAGTACAAACCATACAAATGGATTTTTGTGATATCTTATTTCGAGTTGGTTGGATAGGGTTCGTGCTATATTTAATATTATGGAGTTATACTCTTGTGCATATAAGAATGACTTCTTATAAACGTTTAGGCTTTATTCTTGCTATTTTAGCTTCGTTCTTCCTAGGCGGTATCTTGACCAGTGGTTATGCACTTTTAGCCATATCTGTATTGGCTTCAAAAACAGAAAAGAAACAGAAAAAAATACTATTAGTATCCAATATGTATCCCTCTAGAAAATATAAGCATTATGGTTCGTTTGTTAAAAATGTAAGCATAAGCTTAGAAGATTTAGGATTTCAAGTTGATCGAGTAACAAAGAAAAAACAAATTACATTTTTAGGGAAATTTGTCGGCTATTCTATTATGTATTTAAAAGCAATATACAAATCTATCTTTAACTCCTATGATTACATTTATGTTCACTTTATCTCGCAATCTGCATTCTGTGTTTTATTAGGAAAGAAAACAAGTAAAGATACAAAATTAATTTTAAACGTTCATGGAAATGACATAGTACCAGACTATGATTTTGAGCAAAAAAATGTTAGGCGTAGCAAATTTGTATTACCTTATGCTGATTTAATAATTGCTCCATCAGAGTATTTTGAAGAAGTTTTAATGAGTGATTATCAAATTCCAAAAGAAAAAATTAAAATATATCCATCAGGAGGAGTAGACAAAAAAACATTCTTCCCAAAAAACCAAATAGAGTGTAAAAAGGAATTAGAATTAGAAGAAAATATAACGTATTTTGGCTTTGTAAGTCGAATCGAAAAAAACAAAGGGTGGGATACCTTATTAAATGCGCTAAATGAGTTAAACAAAGGGAAGTCTTTAAAAAATACCAAAGTACTGTTTATAGGAGCTGGAAGCGAACAAAAAGAATTTGATAATTTGGTAAAAAAATATCATTTAGAAGACATTATAATTCAGAAAAAATTCGTTCTCCAAAAAGATCTAGTAAATTATTATAATGCTATGGATTTATTTATTTTCCCTACAAAAAGAAAAAGCGAATCTTTAGGTCTAGTAGGATTAGAAGCTATGGCGTGTAAAACTTTTGTAATCGGATGTACACTTTATGGACCTAGAGAATATTTAAAAAATAAAAAAAATTCATTGACGTTTTTAAAAGAAAATGAACTTAAGGCAAAAATAAAAGAATTTCAAAAAATGCCAAGTAAAGAGAAAGAAAGAATCAAAGAAAATGCCTTACTTACAGTAGAAAAATATAATCAAGAATTATTACAAGAAAAGTTAACAGAGATATTTTATTAGAACACTAAAAAGTGTTCTTTTTCTACAGAATATACAAGTACAATTGAAGTACACTAAAATTAATGTCATAAAAGGTAGTTGACATTTGTAGAAAAAATATGTAATATATGTGCGAAAGCAAAGGGGGAGTTTTTATATGGCAGAAAAGGGAAATGGTGCACAAATCTCTGAAAGCGATAGTTATAAGTTATATTTACAAGATATTGCGCGATGTACTATCCTTCCTAAGGAAGAGCAATTAGAACTGGTTAAGAAATACCAAAACGGAGATAAAAGTGTATTAAATAAATTGATAGAATCGAATCTAAAATTTGTCATATACTTAGCCAAAAATTATCGCACTACACATCTAGATATAATGGATTTAATACAAGAAGGAAATATGGCTATTAAAAGAGCAATAGAAACTTATGATGAAGAAAAAAGTAGCTTGTCCAATCACATGGCATATCATATTCGTGGGGCTATTCAAAGAGCAATTCAAAATGTAGAAATAGAAATAAGATACCCAGTTCATATTTGGGGGGCAATAGTTAAATATAGAAAAATAGTAACAACATGCCAACTTAACAATAATCCAATTCCATCAGATGAGGAATTATGTAGCATATTAAAATTAAGTAAAGAACAACTAAACGAAATGAAAAAGATGGAAAAACTTCGAATCACTAGTTATGATGTCGAGATAGATATGTCCAGTTCGTATGAATCAATAAGTGATGAGCCTTTATTAAAAAATTTACTACCTGATAAAGCAAATACAGAGGATAACTTTGTACAACAAATAACCGAAAAAGCATTAGGGGCAAAATTAAAAAGAGTATTAACGCCATACCAATATTTTGTTTTCTATCATAGATATTTGAGTGATACTAAGATATCACTAAGAGCACTAGCAGATTTTTTTGGTGTAAAATTTCAAGCAATTAGTCAAGCAGAGAAAAAAGCATTACAAACTGCACGTCGATTTCTAAACAACTCAAGTGAGCTGCAGCCGTTGGAAAATGAAATGCCTATCAATCCAGAAGAAGTTGTAAAATTTGAATTTTTAAAACCTTATTTAACATATGATGAACAATTATTATATTATACAATATATATAGAAAATAAAAATGGAACTGCAAAACAAATATCTAAGTTACTGGGTTGGACACCTACGAAAGTTCTTGCATTAGCAAAAAATATAAAAGTAAAAAAAGAGAAAATTTATCAAAATTCAGACGAATATCAAGTTTTTCGTAACGAACTGTTACTTGAAAGAAAAACAAAGATTTTTGATGTGAAGATACAAAAATATCTATCATAAAGTTGCTCGAAACAAAGCAACTTTTTAGTTTTAAAAAATAGAACATATTTAAAATAATAAAAAATATGAGTAAGCTTTGTCTTTTTCAGTAGAAAATAGTATAATGAACTTAAACTAAAATATAAAAGGAAACTAAGAACGGAGAATCTATGAAAACAGGAATTATTATTTTAAATTACAATGATTCAGAAAATACTACAAAAATGATTCAGCAAATTAAAAACTTTAAAACATTATCTAAAATTATTATAGTGGATAATAAAAGTACAGATGATAGCGTTAAAAAATTAAAGAAATTAGCAAAGGATAATGTGATACTATTAGAAGCAAAAAAAAATAAAGGATATAGCTATGGAAACAACATTGGTTTAAAATATTTAGAACAACATACAGACTGTGAATATGTAATTATTTCCAATCCAGATATTTTGGTAAACGAAAATACGATACTAGAAATGACCCAAGTTTTAGAAAAAAACAAAAATATCTCTTTTCTAGGACCTGTCATTATAGAACGTGGAGTAGAAATAAAAGGTTGGAAAATACCTACATATTTTGTAGAACTCTTATCCACAATAAACTTCTTTCATCGATATGCTACAAAATTACAAAGATACAAAGAAGAATATTATAAAAAGCGTCTTACAAAAGTAGATGTCATACATGGTGCATTTTTTTTGGCAAGAATGAAAGATTTTAAAGAACTTGGATATTTTGACGAAGGCACATTCTTATATTATGAAGAAAATATTATAGGCACTAAAGCGAAACAAAAAAATAAACATATATATGTAGATACGAGTCTATCGGTAGTACATGCTCTATCTCAATCAGTTGATAAAAGTTTAAATAAAATAAAAAAATACAAAACGATAAAAAAAAGCATGTTTTATTTTGAAGAAAAATATCAAAAAAGAAATATCTTGTTATTAATATTATTAAAAATAACTTATTATATAAGTCTAGGAATTGCTTATATAACATTTTGGATTTAAGGTGAGAATATGAAAAAAAATATAATTATCATTGGCGCAAGAGGATATAAATACAATTATGGTGGATGGGAAACTTTTGTAACAAATTTGGTAAAAAACAATAAAAACAAAAATTACCAATTTTATATTCCTAATTTAACAAATGAAAAAACAGAAGATAAAAAAATAAAAAAGATAGATAATGTAATAAGTCCTTCCATTTATGTAGGAAATCAAGGTTTTGTAACGATGTTCACATTCACTATAAAAGCAACAAATTTTTTCTTAAATTATATAGAACAAGAAAAATTAAAAAATACTGTGATATTAATGCTTGGATGTAAAGTTGGACCACTATTTCCAATTTGGAAGAAAAAACTAAAAAAATTAAAAACATCCTTGATTATTAATCCTGATGGATTAGAATGGAAAAGAGAAAAGTGGTCATGGTGGATAAAAAAATGTTTCAAAATAAGTGAGCGATATTGCATTAAATACAGCGATTATTGTGTTTGTGATTCTGCATCGATTGAATCATATATTAAACAAGAATATCAGAATTATCACACGCCAACAAAATTTATTGCTTTCGGAGCTTATGAAAATAGAAATCCTAAAAAAAGTCAAACTGCAGAAGAACTTTTCCAAAAATATCAAATAAAAGAAAAAGAATATTATTTAATCGTAGGAAGATTTATTCCTGAAAATAATTATGAAACAATGATCCGAGAGTTTATGAAATCAAATACCAAAAAAGATTTAATTATAATATGTAACGTAGAAGAAAATAAATTTTATCAAGAATTAAAAGAAAAAACTAACTTTTTAAGTGATAAAAGAATTAAATTTATTGGTACAGTCTACGAAGAAGAAACTCTTTTATATTTTAGAAAACAAGCTTTTGCCTATATTCATGGTCATTCTGTTGGCGGAACAAATCCATCTCTATTAGAAGCTCTAAGCATTACGGATATAAATATTCTATATGATGTTTGTTACAATAAAGAAGTTGGAGAAAATAGCTGTTTCTATTTTAATAAAGAAGAAAATAATTTGAAAAAAGTAATTGAAATGGTTGAAAATTTAAACAAAAAAGAAAGAACAAAATATAGCGATTTAGCAAAAAAAAGAATACATGAAGCATACACATGGGATATCGTCGTAAACAGATACAGCGAAGTATTTGACAAACTTATAAAAAAAGAAACTATGTAATTAAAATACTCAAAATGAGTCATTATTGTGAGAAAAAAACAATTTCGATAGTCATTTACAAGAGTGTTTTTTTTTGTTATTATTATTTAAAGAAGTATAAAAAGAATAAAAGTGAGGTTGGTCTTTTATGCAAAAAGATGTAATACAAAAAATTGATTTATTAGTAGAAATGTCAGATACAAATAACAGCTATGATACTTTAAAAGAAGAACTACGTATCTTAGAAGTCGATATTGCAAGAACAAAAGATTCTATCCATGATTTAACTCGTTCAATGGTAGATTCAAAATATATAAGAGCAAGTGATCGAATCATCGATGAAAATATAAAAATAAGTTTAGAAAATAAACTTGCAAATTATGACAATACTCTAAAAGAAATCAAAAAGAAGATTGCTGAAGTTTCGAAAGAAGAAGAAGAATATCATCAAATGATTTTGGAATTAGAAGCAGAGATAAAAACTTCCGAAGGATTCCTAGAATCACTAGAATTAAAATTAAAAACAATTGGTGGTAAAGACAAGTCTATCTATTCTTTTTATGAAGATTTAATTGACACCACTACAAATGAAATAAAATCATATAAAACAAAATTGCAAGTTAAGAAAAAAGCAGCTGAGAATGTAGAAAAACGTTTAGAAAGCTTAGCAGAGTCAAGAGTAGCTCTAGAAGAAAAAATAAAAAAAGACTCTTTACAATTAGAAGAAACAGAAAAGACATTATCTAACCCCAAATCTTACATTGATGAATCACAAAGAGAGCAAGATGAAAAGCATTTAAAAAACTTAAATGAAGCTTTAGAAACATTAGAAAAAAGACGATTAGAAATTATAACAGATGCAGCATACATAGGACATGAAGCAACAGAGTTATTAATCAATGATGATAGAACTAGTACATTATCGAAAGCAAAAGAATTATTAAAAATAGTCGAAGCAAGACCTTATATGGATTTTAGATACGATGAATTAGATGAAGTCTTAGAAGGTGCAATTCAAAAAAGAGATGAATTTGCAAATTTAATCGAAAATAAAAAATATGATGGAACAGACAAAACCGTTTTAGACAAAAGAATAGAATTTTTAAAAACGCGTCAAGAAGTAAAAGAAAAAGAAAAATCTTTATTAGAACAACAAATAAGAGATATGGATACGGATTTAGTACGTATTCTAATGAATTTGATTGCTGAAACAAAAAAAGTTCGAGATGAATTAAAAGCAGATATAGAAGAATATAAAAAAGTTATGGAAGAAAATAACGAGTACAAAACACCGAAGAAAAAAGCAAGCCTAACAGCAGCATTTAATCGTAAATGTGAAGAATTAGAACAAGTAAATACTGTAATTGCTTCTTATGAAAAAGATTTAGAAACTGTGGTAACAACATCTAAAGTTTTAGAAGAAAAAAATCTTTCAGAACTAAACAATACACTTTCAGAAATAGAAGCAGAAATTGCCTCTATAGAGAAAAAACAACTATTAAATAATTTACCAAAAGATATTCTTGCGGTAGAAAAAGATAAAAGTGAATTAAAGAAATTATCGGATGAAGTAGAAAGTATTATTGGTAGAAAGAAATACTTAAAAATGCCTAGACAAATATTAGATGAAATAGAAATGTCCCTAGGCGCTATAGATGAAGAAGAGGAATCTGGAATAGAAGAAGAAAAAACACTTAGTGACTACCGAATCGAAGCATCAAAAGAGAGTGAGGAAATAATAAATATTCCGAATGAAACGGAAGAAAGACAAGAAGAAATAGCTCCTTCACAACAAACTCCATCTGAAAATACAGAAAAAGAAGAATATAATGTCGACGAAGTTCCAACTCCAGAAGATGTCGTAGCTTCCATTCAAGATGCAATAGAACCAATCATTCCAGAGCAAATGGAAGTTGAGCCTATGACAAACTTAGAAGAACTAATTTCCGAATCTAATGCACCAGAAGAAGAGGAAGAAATGCGCTTATTTCCGCCAAGAAATATAGAACCAGAAAAAGAACGATTTAAAGTTATCTCTGTTGAACCTATTGATGATGAACCAGTAGAGGAATTAGAAAATGATGACTATATGGTAAATGATTTTCAAGACACAGATTATATAAGTTTTAATGATTTATTAGAAGGAGGTAATAGTAATGAAAATTAAAATAAATACTATTATTACTCTATCAAATCAAGAACGATACATGGTTCTAAATGAGACAACATATGGAAATAATAAATTTTTTCTTGTTATGGGAATTGATGAGAGAAAAGAAATAATTCAGTCAAAAGTAGCAATATTTAAAGAAATAATAGCGCAAGAAGAAACATACGTGGAAAAAGTAGATGATCCAAAATTAATTATTGAACTTACAAATATTTTAAAATCACAATTATAAAATATAAATTTTTCCTAAACATTCTTGACGTTGAAGCTGCTGAAAAAGTGTACAAAGAAGATGTCAAACATGTAAAAGTATGGTAA
>CAQRXS010000016.1 GCA_948874605.1 uncultured Bacilli bacterium
TTTGTTTACTAGCCTCATTAGTCTTTCTTTATTTTTTTCATGTTTTTGTCCTGTTTAATAACAAAGCAAAGGCTAAGTATTATTACCCATACCTAACATCATATTCTACTCACTCTTTTGTGGTTATCCTAGTCAAAATAAAAAAATAGACCAAGATGAATCAAGAAAATCAACTTTAAGTCTATTTTTATTACAAAAATCAATTTTTATTTATTTGATTTGCTTTTATAGCAGCTTTAGCCGCGGCGACTCTTGCAATAGGTATTCTATAAGGCGAACAAGAAACATAATCTAGGCCTAAAGAATGAAAGAATGCAACACTTCCTGGCTCGCCACCATGTTCACCACAAACCCCCAAAGAAATATTTGGACGAACTTTTTTGGCATTTTGAATTGCAACCTTCATTAGAATTCCAACTCCATTTTCATCCACTCTTTGAAATGGATCTTGTTCAAAAATTTGTTTATTATAATAGTCAGTTAAAAATTTCCCAGCATCATCTCTTGAAAAGCCATAAGTAAGTTGCGTCAAATCGTTTGTTCCAAAAGAGAAAAACTCACAGAATTTCGCAAGGGTTCCCGATATCAAACAGGCTCTTGGTACCTCAATCATCGTTCCGATTTCGAACGATAAATTAATATTTGCTTGATTCATCATTTCTGTTGCTGTTTCACTTACTATTTTCTGAACATATTCATATTCTTTTGAATCGCCAACTAATGGTATCATTATCTCTGGAACAACATTTATTCCTTCTTTCATTAATGTTAATGCCGCACCAATAACTGCCCTAGTTTGCATAATAGCAATTTCAGGATAAGTAATATCTAACCTACAGCCACGATGACCCATCATAGGGTTAAATTCTTTTAAAGAAGATATCCGATTTTCTATTTCCTCTAAAGTAATTTGAAGATCATTAGCTAATTGCTTCTTTTCTGCTTCTGTTTTTGGTAAAAATTCGTGAAGAGGAGGGTCTAAATAACGAATTACTACAGGTTTCTCCCTCATAACGCGGTAAATTTGTTCAAAATCATTTTCTTGATAAGGCAATATTTTCTCAAGAGCTTTCGTTCTTTCCTCTTTCGTATTCGCTAAAATCATTTTACGAAAATGGAAAATTCGTTCTGGTTCAAAAAACATATGCTCAGTTCGTACAAGGCCAATTCCTTCCGCTCCAAACGAGAGAGCTAAGCGAGCATCTTCTGCATTATCAGCATTAGCTCGTACTCCTAATACTCTCATTTCATCCACCCAACTCATAAATTCTTTAAAGTCTCCAGTTATAGACGGTTCCACCATAGGAATAAGACCTTGATATACAGCACCAGTTCCTCCATCTAAACTAATTTCATCACATTCACGCAAAACAATACCGTCTTTGGTCGTAATAGTTCTTTTTTCTTCATCCAAAATAAGATCGCTACACCCAGAAACGCAACAACGCCCCATACCTCGTGCGACAACCGCAGCATGACTTGTCATACCACCACGTATAGTAAGAACTCCTTCAGCATGATGCATTCCCTCAATATCTTCTGGAGAAGTTTCTAATCTGGCTAAAATAACTTTTTCACCATTTTTATAAGCTTGAATGGCATCTTCTGCGTTAAAATAAATTTTTCCAGAGGCAGCCCCAGGACTTGCCGCAAGGCCCTTGGCAATCATCGTTTTTGCTTGAAGAATTTCTGTATCAAATGTTTTATGAAGAAGAGAATCCAATTGATTTGCATCTACAGATAAAATTGCTTCTTCTTTGGTAATTAAGCCACTGTGGACCATATCTACTGCAATTTTAATAGCAGCTTTACCAGTTCTCTTTCCGTTACGCGTTTGAAGCATATATAATTTACCATTTTCAATCGTAAACTCCATATCTTGCATATCCTTATAATGAGTTTCCAATATTTTTGAAATTCGGTTAAATTCCTGATACACATCAGGCATATCACTTTCTAACTTTGAAATAGGATTTGGCGTACGAATACCAGCTACAACATCTTCCCCTTGAGCATTCATCAAATATTCACCAAACAAATGGTCTTCTCCAGTTGCAGGATTTCTTGTAAACGCAACTCCTGTGCCAGAATTTTCTCCACGATTACCATAAACCATTTCTTGAACATTCACAGCGGTTCCCCAAGAAGACGGGATATCATTTAATTTACGATAATAAATAGCACGTTCATTATTCCAACTTTTAAATACTGCTTCTACCGCAGATAAAAGTTGTACATAAACATCTTGTGGAAACTCTTCACCTACTAAGTTCAAATAAAGCTTTTTAAAAGCATTTGCAAGGCTTATCATATCTTCACTCGTGAGATCTAAATCATTTGTAATTCCACGATTCTTCTTAACTTCTTCCAAATAACGTTCATAATAATCCTTAGAAAACCCTTTAACAACATCTGAATACATTTGAATAAATCTTCGATAAGAATCATATACAAAACGCGGGTTACCAGTTATACTTGCAAAAGACTTTGCAACCTCGTCATTCATTCCTAAATTTAAAATAGTATCCATCATTCCTGGCATACTCGCTCTAGCACCACTTCGTACACTAACAAGCAAAGGGTTCATTGGATTGCCAAATTCTTTCCCTGTTATAGATTCTAATTTCTTCATAGAAGCTATTATTTCTTGTTTGATATCTTCTTTTAAAGTTTTTTCATTCGCATAATAATCATTACAGGCCTCCGTAGTAACAGTAAATCCTTGTGGTACTGGAAGTGAGAGCAAAGTCATCTCTGCAAGATTAGCACCTTTTCCTCCTAAAAGATTTTTTAAATTCTTGTTTCCTTCTGAAAACAAATATACAAATTTTGTCACACAATCATCTCCTATTATCTATTAATTATTATAAAGGAAAAATGAAAAAAAAGTCAAAAAATACAAACATATTTGACTTTTTCTTTACTGAAACTTACTTGCGCGGTAATTTACTACGATATTCATTTCTTAAATATTCACGCGTTAAATGCGTATAAATCTGAGTAGTCCCAAGCTTTGCATGGCCAAGTAACTCTTGTACTGTCCTAATATCTGCACCATTTTCTAACAGATGCGTAGCAAATGTATGTCTAAGTGTATGAGGAGAAACATGATGATCTAAACAAATTTTTTGCTCTCGTTTTTTGACAATCTGTTCAATACTAGATCGCGATAATTTACCTCCACGCCTATTCACAAATAAATATTCTATCTCTCCTTTAACAAGCAACTCCTCACGTTTATTTAAAAAATCTTTTAAAGACTCTTCAGCACATTCCCCAAATAAAACAATGCGCATTTTCTTACCCTTACCAAGAACACGAATTGTTTTCTCTGAAATATCAATATCTTTTAATTTAATATTTGATAACTCACTTACCCGTAATCCTGTCGCATATAACATTTCAAATATTAATTGTTCTTGATACTCCCAAGGGGTTTCTAAAACATCAA
Source organism: uncultured Bacilli bacterium (assembly GCA_948874605.1). The sequence goes on from CAQRXS010000016.1 coordinate 3,452, forward strand.
ACGTCATCAATTTACGAATTTCCTCATAATTTAAAGAATTAGGTAATGTTTTTTTTAATTTTGGATTTCTTATCGTTTTAAAAATATTAGATTCTAAATAGTCATTTTCTTTTAAATATTGATAAAAACTCCGCAGTGCTGTAACATGTCTAGCAATGGATGAATTCTCATAATCCTTCTCTTCTTCTAAAAATTCTAAATAGTTCCATACTTCTTCTTTGGTAATTTTTTGAAAAGAAATGTTCTTCTCAATTAAATATATTTGATATTTTTCCAATTCATTTTGATAAGCTTTAACTGTATTTTCACTAAAATCACGAACATTTTTGATATAAGTCAAATATTTTTGTATTAACTTCTCCATAAAATCGCCCATTCCTTTATAAAAGGATATCATAATAAGACAACCATTCGCAAAACTTTTATTGTTTGTTGTAAAGAGAATGCAAAATTGCTATAATAAATAGTAAGGTGGTAGTATATGAAATCATTACAAATTATTGTAAATAAATTTTTAACATGGGTCTGTAAAATATTCCATAAAAACGGAACACAATTTCCAGGCTCAATAAGCTATAATATGAACCAACACATTTTAGAGAAAATCAAATATCCAAAATATGTAATTGGTGTTACTGGTTCAAGCGGAAAAGGAACAACAACATCTCTTATATATCATATTTTAAAAAATGCTGGTTATGATGTTGTTTATAACTCTTCTGGTAGTAATGGTATTCGAGGAATTACAACTTTGATATTAAATCATTGTACCATTTTTGGTAAATTTAAACATGAAGTTCTACTTCTTGAACTAGACGAAAAACACTTACATCTTGCTTTTGCCAAAAACAAAATGACGCATTTAGTTCTAACAAATATCACAAGAGATCAACCAGCCCGTAATGGCTCACCAGACTTAATTTATGATGCTATATATAATGCATTAGATGGTTCAACAACTTTGATACTAAATGCAGATGACCCTAGCCTTCAAAAAATGAGCCTTACTTATCAAGGTAAAATTATAACTTACGGAATCAATAAAACGAAAGATTCCTACTTAAAAAAAGAAGTCTTTAGTGTTGACAATGCATATTGTCCAAATTGTGAAAAAAAATTAATTTACTCTTTTTACCATTACGGCCATATCGGCACTTACTATTGTCCAAATTGTGATTTTAAAAGAGGAACACCTAACTATATAGGAACCAACGTTAACTTAAAAGAAAAAAATATGGATATAAACGGCCATTATTGTGAACTAAATAAAAATTTCTTATTTACAGCTTATGCAACTTTAGCCGCTTTTGCATTATGTAACACCATTGGTGTAAAAGAAGATTTAATCTTAGATGCATTTAACAAAAACAAAATTGAAAGCAAACGTGGAAAAGAATTACATATTAATAAACGCCCTATAACTATGTTAGAAAGCAAAAATGAAAATGCCTTAAGTTATTTTCAAAGCTTACAATATATCGTGAATGCTCCAGAAAAAAAAGTTGTTATTCTAGGATTTGACAACGTATCTAGACGATACAAATTCAACGATCTTTCTTGGTTATGGGATGTTGATTTCGAGCTTTTAAACGACGAATCAATAGAAAAGATAATAATAATAGGAAGATTTAAATGGGATGTTTTAGTCAGGTTAAAATATGCAAGAATTAAAAAAGATAAAATTATTTTAATCGATGATATAAATAATCTTTTAAATATCGTAAAAACCAAAACTTCTGGAACAATCTACTCTATGGTATGTTTTGATATGACGGAAAAAATTAGAAATCTTATAAAGGAGGACGAACATGGAAACGATTAAAATTGCTCATCTTTATTATGATTTAATGAATCTATATGGCGAACATGGCAACCTTCTTGCTTTAACGCACCACCTAGAAGAACATAAAATTAGAGTCATCGCTCACTCTTTTTCCATTGAACAGGAGATAGATTTTGAAAAATATGATATATTCTATATTGGAAGTGGTAACAATGAAGCTTTTGAATTAGCCCGCAAGCATTTATTAAAATATAAAAAAGAAATTAAGCAAGCTATGAAAAAAAAGAAATTTTTTCTAATTACTGGAAATGCACTTGATCTATTTGGAAAAAGCTTTAATACGCTTCAAGAAGAAGAAAAAGAAACCCTTGGATTATTGGACTTTGAAAGTTTTGAAATTGAAAATAGAATCGTAGGAGAACAACTTTACACTTTTCCGAACATAAAAGAACAAATTATTGGCTTTACCAATCGAAATACAATTATAAAATATGTAAAAGAACCACATCTTTTTGATGTAATAGAAGGAAATGGATTTGTAGAAAATTCTGTCGTAGAAGGTATACAAAAAGAGAACTTTTATGGGACTTATCTCCTTGGACCGATTTTTATTAGAAACCCCTATTTTACAGAATATATTGTCCAAGAAATATTGAACTATAAAAATCTACCATATAAACCTTATAAAGAAGAAACAGAAATCAAAGCTTATAAAGAATATAAAAAAAATTTTTTACAACAAAAAAACTAAAATCCAAACGAAAAGAATAGCCAAAACTATTCTTTTTTTATTCTTGGTAAGTACACTTTTTTATTCCTTCAGTATCATAAGTTATTACTATTAATTTGGTATTAGGAATACTTTGGCCCGAAAGAGGCTCTTTTAAATCACTTTCTTCAATAAGTCCATTCGTTAATAAATCATTAACAGGAATACTGCAAGTACGATTTGCTTTGCAAGTAGCTTTTATAGACTTCGCAACATTTCGATCTATATAGACACAGGCTGCCGTTTCCAAAGTCTTTTTAAATGCTTCATACTGTTTTTCTTGTTCTCTCAGTAAATTGCTAGAAATATTCGATACAATAACCGTGCCAATCAAAGTTATCAAGCCAATTGTAATAATTAATTCAACAATCGTAAACCCTTTTTTCATCTTTTTTCACCCACTATACATCCACATTGTACCACAGCTTCCATATTTTCTAAACTCAATTTAAATAATTTTTCATCATACGCTAAAACATTTTTTTCAAATAAAAGTAGAATCGTGGAGCCACCAAACTCAAATCTTCCCTTTTCTTCTCCACGCAAGAAAGATTCCTTTCCATGATTTACAATCTTTCCAACTCCTAAAGCTCCTACTTCCATATAGATAACTTCCTTAAAATTTCGTGTTTGAATAAGCTCATACTCACGACTATTTTCTACAAATACTTTTCTTTTTTCTAAAGCAACAGCTCTTACAGTATGAAAATATCCATTTATTTTCTTTCGGTAAACAAATGTTCCCTCATCAAAATAATGATAACGATGATAATTGTTTGGCATCAGTCGAAAAACATACATCGCACCGCCTATATACTTTTTAGCAAGCGAACGATTACATAGTAATTCTTCTAAGGAATAGGATATCCCTTTGATTATGAAAGTAGAATCTTCAGAAATTTGATAGGCACTTAAATAGCCATCACATGGTGAGCATAACATTCTTGCTTGCTCCGAAAACTTAATATGTTTCTTTTTTCTAGTAAAAAAGTCATTAAAACTTCGATAATTATCTGCTTTATATTCATCCATATTAATATGATTTCTTTTCACATAATTTGCAATCAAACATTTTGAGAATTTCGAATTATAAAACATCCCCATCATTTTTGTAATTGGTTTAGAGATAAGGATTTTTGTAAAAAGTTGGCCAATAGAATTTTGATAGAAAAAAGAAAGAGCTTTATTATCTCCCCTATCAACTATAAAATGGTTAGAATTAACAAAATTAGAACGATTATTCCGTAAATTGTACATACTAACTGTCCCTTCCATTTTAAATGTGGTATTTGTAATTTCGATAATTGGAAAAACGAAACCACTAGCAGAACTCCAATATAAAAATATGGGAAAATATTTTTAAATACTTCTCGTAACATAAATATAGTTGGAAAAATAAGCGACGCTGGAGTTACAGGAAGCCCTGTATAATATTGTCGCGCTCCTGACTCTTTTGTTCTTCGCATCATTTCATCTACGTTAAACCATGCAAGCCTAGAAATAGCAGCAAACATGTAAATAAAAGACAAAACTTGTAACAAGACATTACCACTAGAAATTTGAAAAGCTAACATTGTTGGTGCAACGCCAAAACAAATAACATCGGACAAGGAATCTAATTGGACTCCATAGTTTTTTTCAAATTCACTTCGCTTTTTCTTGCTTCGTGCAACAAAGCCATCCATAGAATCAAAAAAACCTGAAATAAGAAGTAACAAAACCCCATAAGCTATATTACCTGTCAAAGTAAAATAAATACTTAAAATACCACATATCGTACCAAAAAACGTAAATAATGCCGTATAATCATAAATTCCTATCATACGAAATCGCTCCTTTTCTTTTTATAAAATGAAAAATTAAATAAAACATTCCACTAAGTAATACTACAACATAAAAACTTATTCCTCGCAGTAACATCATTGCCGCTGTTGCAAGAGTGCTACCATAAATCATCTGATTTACCCCCAACAACAAACCTTCACTAATTCCAACCCCACCTGGCGATGGAACAAAATCTGCAGCTAGAGTAATACAAACCTGAAGAGATATAATTTCTAATACATTCAAACTGTTTAAACCAAAAGCAATATAAATGATACAGCTTACAGAAAGCAAACATACTCTCTGTAATAATAATATCACAAAAGACTCAAATAATACAGAAGGATGTTTTTTAGTAAATATTGCGCATTCTTGATATTCACCAATCGCTAATGAAAATTTATGTTCTAAATCATTAGTAGACTTTAAAAATGGGATTTTCTTTAAGACACGAAATAAAAAATTAGCAAGTTTAGGAATTACTTTCTTAGAATAGATTAAGAGCAAAAATAAGAAAATCACAAGAATGGTTGTTACAAAACCTAGAATAACCAACCATGAGAATAATGAACTTCGAGAAAAAATCACATTAGAATAAAAAATAAACGCAAATATTGCTAAAACAATTAAAGCAATTTTATAAATAACCGTATTTAAAAGAACAACAATAGAATTAATACGATATGGAATATCATCTCGACTCATTTCTACCATTTGTACAGGTTGTCCTCCAATGCTACTCGGTGTGATAGCCGAAAAATAAATTTCGGTACACAAATAACCAAGAGCTTGATACCAGCTTATTTTCTTTCCAAAATGATATAAAATACGTTTTAAATAAAGACTTGCAAAAAAAGCATATCCAGATACAAAAACAAAAGAAAGTAAAATATAAGTAGGATTGCAAAGTTTTAAACACTCTAAAAAATCAGCTATAGAATAATCTTTTAATACAAAATAATAGGTTCCAATTAGTAATACGAAAAACAATAAAATCGATAAAACATATTTTTTACCCTTCACTCTTACCACCTATTTAAGTCTAGCACAACTAAAAGAAAAATACTACTCTAAAGAAAGAAAAAAAGTCTTACAAAATTGTAAGACAAATAATCCTAAAGCTCTATTTCTTTTATTCTTTTTCAAGCATTGCTAACTTTTTCTTTTCCATTTCTAATTTTTCTGTTTCTTCTGCAACTAATTTTTCTGGTGCTTTCTTTACAAAATTCTCATTAGAAAGTAATTTACTTCTTTTTTCTATGCTACATTTCAAACTTTCTATTTCCTTTTCTTTTTTTCTTTTATCATCCTCGGTAACTTCTTTTTCGTCAAACAATTTCAAAGAATAATTCTTATATGCTACAGTATAATATTCTCCATCTTTTGCATCAATAATATGCCCTTCTAATTTAACTAATTTTGAAATAAGAGAATAATCTTCTGCATTCTCTAAAACAACAGAAAATTCTTTACCAATATTATGTTCTTGCTTGATAGTTCTAAATTCTTTAACAAAAGCCAAAATATTACTAATCTTTTCTTCCTCTTTTTCATATACTTTAGACTTATCATATAAAGGATATGTTGCAAGCATAATAGTCTCTTCCTTTGTAAGATTTCTATATATTTCTTCTGTCACAAAAGGCATAAATGGATGAAGCATTTTTAATATTCCGACTAAGACTTCATAAAGTGTTCGCTTAGTAGACCTCTCATCAATTGAAAATTTTGCAATTTCGATATATTGATCACAAAAATCTTCCCATATAAATTTATAAAGTATACTTCCTACATTTTGAAATTCATATTTATCCATATATTTTGTTACATCTTTAATTGTTTTTTCAAAACGAGTTAAAATCCATTTATCAGTTTCTTGATATTCTGAAGATTCCGGAATATCCTCTAAATTCATCATTACAAAACGAGATGCATTCCATATTTTATTAATAAAATTCCACGTACTACGAACCATCGTTTCATCATAACGAAGATCGGTTCCTTGTGCAGTAGATGTCGCTAAATAATACCGAAGCGCATCTGCTCCATATTCTTCTATCACATCCATCGGATCCACGCCATTACCTAAGCTTTTACTCATTTTTCTGCCCATTTTATCACGAATTAAACCATGGATATAACAATACTCAAATGGTCTAGTACCTGTAAAATGAAGTCCTTGAAAAGTCATACGATTCACCCAAAACGGAATAATATCATACCCTGTTACTAAAATGTTAGTCGGATAGTATTTTTTTAAATCTTCTGTTAACTCTGGCCATCCCAAAGTACTAAACGGCCACAAAGCACTAGAAAACCAAGTATCTAAAACATCTTCATCTTGTACCCATCCTTCGCCTGGAGATTCCATTCCAACAAAGACTTCTTCATCCTTATACCAAGCCGGAATTTGATGTCCCCACCACAACTGACGAGAAATACACCAATCATATGTAATTTCCATCCAATGATTCATAATTTTTTCATAACGACTAGGCAAGAAATGAACCTTTTTATTTTTATCTTTTTGATTTTCTAAAACATTATCAGCAAGAGGTCTCATTTTAACAAACCATTGCTTTGAAACAACAGGTTCGATAGGTACATCTGTTCTTTCAGAATGCCCAACACTATGCGTAATTTTCTCAATTTGCAATAAATAATTTTTTTCTTCTAATTCTTTTACGATAGCCTCTCTACATTCAAAACGGTCCATGCCTTTAAAATGTAGTGCATTTTCATTCATTCTTCCATCTAAACCGATAACAGTAATTCCTTTTAAGTTGTGTCGTTGTCCTACCTCGTAATCATTTGGATCATGATTTACTGTAATTTTAACTACACCAGTCCCTTTTTCTGGATCCGCATGCTCATCTGCAACAATCGGAATTTCTCTTCCAACAAGCGGCAAAATTACATACTCTCCAACATATTTAGCATATCGTTCATCATTAGGATTTACAGCTACAGCATTATCTCCAAGCATCGTTTCGGGTCTTGTCGTTGCAACATCTAAATACTCTTCACTACCTTTAATTGGATACTTAATATGGTAAAAGGCACCTTCAACATCTTTATAAATAACTTCCTCATTGGATAAAGCCGTTTTTGCTTGAGGATCCCAGTTAATCATTCTCTCGCCGCGATAGATAAGCCCTTGATTGTACAAATCAACAAATACACGACGTACTGCATGAGATAAACCTTCATCTAAAGTAAATCGTTCCTTATTATAATCTAAGCCAAGACCTAATTTAGCCCATTGATTATGTATATTTTCAGCATATTCATGAGCCCAATCCCAAGCTTTTTCTGTCCAATCTTCTCTAGACATACTACGAGGATCTATTCCTGATTCTCGCAATTTTTTATCTACTTTTGCCTGAGTTGCAATACCAGCATGATCCATTCCAGGTACCCACAATGCATCAAACCCTTGCATTCTTTTATAACGAATAATAATATCTTGAATTGATGTATCCCAAGCATGTCCTAAATGAAGTTTTCCAGTGACATTTGGTGGCGGAATCACAATAGTGAAAGGTTGTCCGCCGTTTTTCCCAGAATCAAAATATCCCTTTTCTTTCCATGTTTGATATTTTCCTTCTTCTACATTTTTATGATTATATTTTTTATCGATGATTTCCATAATTTTCTCCTCCTAAATATATTTGTAATTTACGGTTTAGTTCTTCTAGAACAAGGTTTCTACTATTTAAAGAATCTTCATAATCTGCAAGATAAAGATAATCATCCTCCCTTTTCGTAAAGGCTCCCATTAACTTTCCACAATCTCTAAAAAATTCTAAAACAAATAAAGTCCCAATTGCTTCACTAATGAAGTGAATATTAGGATAAAACTCCATTAATTGTTCAATTTTAGAATTTTTTCTAGCTACATTACCACAATTTCTTCTAGTCTTTAAAATATCTTCAAACATTTTCTCAGCAATCCGATCATGTAAACCACATTCTAATTCTTCAAGACCAATTTTTAGTGTTCCATCTGGGTTAATAGCGTACACTTTTTTCATAATTTTTGCCTTTCTTCGGTATCCAAAAGTGATTTCTTTATGTGTAAGACATTTAGTAAATCACCCATTACATTATTATATTGAGTCATTAACGGTACATCTTCTAAATTAGTTTCTCTTATAAATGGTTTCTCTATATTAGCTTCATTCTTACAATAAGTTATAAAACCTAGATGCTTCGCTTCCATGTCTCCATATTCTTCCTTAATATAAGTTATCATTTCTTCGTTAACATAATCGCCAAGAAAGAAAAATAAATAACTTTCAGTCTCGTAAAGAACACTAAAACCTACTGAAAAAGCCAGATACGTAGCCCTAGGAATAACAGCTCCATAAAAAACCATTGCTCCATGTTGCTCACTAATTTCCTTAGAATCATTCGCATTTTTCCAAATTTGTTCCGATAGTAAATCATAAACCATTTCTTCATGAAGCCTCGCAGATTCAGGTTCATAAACATCAAGTATTTCTATCGGAGTAAATACGGTCACTTTTTTGTATTTCATTTCTAGTCCTTTCTAAAAAGAAAAAGATGATACCAAAGGAGTCTATGATAGACGGTACCATCCTTAATTTTACTTATTCTTTTAACGCTCCAACGCGGTTCATGCTCCCTTGCAACCTTCAAAATAAACTTATCTTTGTTCACACCTGCCACAAAGTCTCTAAAATGAAGTTTATTTCTACTCCTCAAGTTCCTCACATTTCTAAATTAATCATACCATAAATATCAAGAAAATCAAGAAAAATTATCTAGACTTTGAAACATCCTGTTCTTTAGTATCATACGTTAATATTTCAAATTGTTGTTCTTGGCGTATTACTCTATATCAAGCTTTAAGAGCAACTTTTTTTTGATGGAATATTATTGTACATAATTTCTAATACGGGATGGGAAACTTTTTTAGTAGCTTGACATAATGCTTCTGTAGCAATTCCTTTGTTCTGATATTCATCATAAACCTGATAAACTTTACGATTATTTATTAGATATCCTACTTCTAATTGTAAATCCTCATCCTTAATAAGATAGCTGGTTTCTGCCTCTTTTCTGTAGTTCCCTTTCAACTTTTGAAAATTTACATCCACAATAGTCTTGGCGATATAAATGATATTCGCGTGAAAGTTGAATACTCTTTTTATAACCATCCTGTTTTTTAAAATCACTATACAAAAACTTAACAATATATTTCTGTTCCAAATCCTCACCTATTTTATTTAAGATTTGAGCATTTTTATACGGACTCACTGTTAAACTAGTTCCAAAAAAATCATATCCTTTTTCTTTAGCCAATCGAGCCACAAATTCTAATCGAAGTTGAAAACATTTAGAACATCTAATCCCGCCTTCTGGCACGGTTTCTAAACCTTTTGCAATACTTACAAACTTTTCATTTTCATAATCACAATCTATAAAATTTACAGGATTTTGAGTACTATACTCTCGAATAAACCGCTTTTGTTCTTCTTTTCGAATTTCATATTCTTCTTTTGGTTCTATATTCGGATTATAATAAACTACTGTAATAGAAAAAAACTCAGAAAGACGTTCAATCACTGCTGAAGAACAAGGTGCACAACAAGTATGAAGAAGAAGCGTAGGTGTCTTACTATTGATAGAATTTATAATTTCTTGCATTCGTTTGTTATAATCAATTTTCACGTTTATCACTTCCATATTCACTGAAAGATATTTTATCACTAGAAGAATCCAAATACAAGATACCATTTTTCCCCTCTAATGAAGCATAAATTTCAATATAATTATTAAGTTTTTCCATATGTAGTAAATTTACATAAACACTATTCGTATCACTCATTCTCAAAAAGAATCTCGTTTCATCAATCATAACATCATTACTTTTCCATGGTTGATATTCTATTTCGCTAATTAAATGTCGTACATCCGTATTTACAAGATTTAATTTTTCAATCAGTTTTTCAAAATAACTATCAGGAACATAATTAATAAGCATAGGAATACCATCTATAGAAGGTCGTGATATACTTCGTTTATTTTCTAAAACAACTTTATTATTATTGCGATTAAAAAATAAAGGCTTTGCTTCTACAATATCAATTGTTAAATTTCCTAATAAATCCCTTTTAATTTTTACTGTATCAACAAAATCAATTGATTTAATACTATCTTCAAGATCTTTTCGAGTTTTTTCAAAAAGCTTCGGATAATTTTTATAACCAATAGCAGTTATAATTTCATTATCACTTACGAAATCATTGCCACGAATTAAAATATGCTTTGTAGGTAAAGATTGCACATACATATAGCACATACCAGCAAGAAAAAGAAGCAAAACCAATCTTAAAATTACTTTCCATTTAAACTTTCTTTTTTTAGTTACCTTTTTTGCCACACAAATCACCATTTTCTTTTTATAGTCTTCTTAAATTAATTTTATCAAAACTTCTTGGGTATTTCCAGTGATATTTAAGTTATTTAAAAAAAGCATTTAATTTGCTTTTTTATCTATTAATTTTTTTATTTCGTTATAAATCATAGTAGCGCTTTCTAAAGTGTCACTTTTCTGCATTGCCTCAATCATATTTTTCCTAAGATTCTGATCATTCAAAACTTTATCTATTGAAGTTTCTATTACTTCATTAGATAAATCTTTTTCTTCTAATAAATAAATACAATTTGCATCGCTTAATTCTTTCGCGTTATAATATTGATGATTATTAGCTACATATGGACTTGGTATAATAATAGAAGGAATTTCTAAGGCAAGTATTTCACTTAAAGCCCCTGCTCCAGCTCTAGAAATAACTAAATCACTAATTTTTAATAATCCAGGTAATTCATCCATATAAGGAACCACTTTTACATTAGATGGAAATCTAGCCTCATTAAGAAAATCATCATATAAACTTTTTCCTGTAATATACAATACTTCATAATCTTTATGTTGTATCGTTTCTAAAAAACTTTTGAATTTATTATTTAATGAACCACTTCCTAAAGAACCTGCTACAACTGTCACTAGACGTTTCGACTCTGAAAGCTGTAATTCACTTTTTTTCTTTTTGGGAATTTCCTTTGCCCATGCCCCACAAGGGTGCCCAGTATAAATAATTTGCCCTTTTGTTTTTAAATATTTTTTACTTTCTAAAAAAGTTACTCCAATTAAATCAGCATATTTACTAATCATACGGTTACTTTTTCCGGGTAAACTATTTTGTTCATGAATAAATGTTTTAATGCCCAAATCATGTGCCACTTTTAAAACAGGATAAGTCACATAACCTCCAACGCCGATTACTACATCAGGTCGTTCCATCAAAAAAAGCTGCTTACATTTTTTCTCCGCTTTTTTAAGCAAAAAAACGTTTTTAATATCTCTCATAATATTTTTACTAAATCCATAAATTTCAATTGGAATATAGCGATATCCTTTTTGAGGGATAATATCTTTTTCCATTCGATTATGAGTTCCTATATAAATCACTTCTAAATTTTTTTCTCTTTTTTTAAATTCTTCAATGATTGCCAAAGCCGGGTTAATATGTCCCATGGTACCTCCAGCAGTAACAACAATTTTCATACAAATCTCTCCCTCTTAATTATACTATATTTCCAAGACATTTTTGTAGAACTTTTTATAAAAATGTAAAGAGAAAGAATACCATCTTTAATGTACCTAAAAAAAAGACTTATTGTCCTTCTTTATATTCGCAATTCGTACAACAAATTCCATCTTTTTTTTCAACAAGTAATCCATCACAATTGGGACACTTTTTTTCTACTGGCTTGTCCCAACTTGCAAAATCGCATTTTGGATAATTACTACATCCATAGAAAACTTTACCTCTTTTTGTTTTCCTTTCAATGACTTTTCCGTCACATTTAGGGCATGACATAATTTCAGTTAATTGTTTTTCTGACTTTTTTATATATTTACATTCTGGATAGTTTGAACAAGCTGTAAACTCTCCAAAACGCCCC
>CAQRXS010000017.1 GCA_948874605.1 uncultured Bacilli bacterium
ATCCCCCATCATAAGAAAACTTGTTTGATAAGCTTCAATTCGATAAATTAAACTTGAATCATTCTCATCATCTGTTGTAATCGTGTATTCATCGATACGAAAAAAAGCACTTGTTAAATCTTGTTTTATTTTTTCACTATATTTTTGAGCAATTTGAACTTCTAAAGCTTTTCTCGCATTTCGATTTAAAATAATAGAGTCAACTTTAATATTTTCTAACAAAGCCAAGGCATTTCCTAGATGATCAATGTCTCCATGAGTTAACACCAAATTAGTAATTTTGGTAATCCCAAGGGAATGAAAAAATGTCACTAATGTATCTGCTTGACGCCCTTTCTTTTGTCTTTCTTGCCAAAGAGCTTTTGAATATTCTACTTTTCCACCAGTATCAATTAAAAGTACCTCTTTTCTATTTGGAGCAAGGAATAAAGTACAATCTCCTTGACCAATATCCAAAAAATATACAGAAGTCGAAAAATCACAATATGGACTTATTTTTATAATGAATAAAAATAGTATGGACCACCATAAATATTTTGTCTTATTCTTTTTAAGATACAAATAACACAGAAGAAAATAAATACCCCATAGAAAAATTGGCACTTTTGGGATAACGATAGTAAACAAAGTTATTTTTGAACACATTATATTCATCTGCTCAAAAATATATAAAAATAAACCATAAATAGAAGAAAGAAATGGTATTGAAATTACTAAAAAACAAAATGGATACAAAATCAAAGAAACAAATGGTACAAATATTAAATTTAATACTATTCCTAATAGATTTACTTCAAAAAAATTTATAGCTGTGATAGGCAAACTAATAAAAAAAGCAATAAAACTCGTTTTTAATAAACTTTTAAAATAATTTGATTCTTGTTTTAAATACAAAAAAGCAAAACTTATTAAAAAAGAATATTGAAAACCAATTTGCATGAAATAAAAGGGATTCCAAAACAATAAAAAAGCAAAGCACAAAAATAATAATTTATGATTAGAAAGTGGGCTATCCATTTTTTTATTAATTAATTCAAAAAAATAAAGAATAACCACTCTCAACACTGATGGAGTAAAAGAAACTAAAAAAGCGTAAAACATTAAAAAAATACTAATTATTATATCTTTACTTTTCTTACATTTTTTTAGCAAATAACCTAAAACACTTACAAATAAAGAAATATGCATTCCTGAGACTGCAAATAAATGACTTATTCCATTTGCTCGCAAAGAAGTTAAATCATATTCTTTTGTATTTCCTAAAACAAATGCTAAAAAATATTCAGAATATTTTAAATGTTTTAAATAAGTATAAATTCTATTCTTTATTTTATAAAAAAAATTTTCAGGTTTAATTTTTTTTATATCCGAAACATTCAAAATATAATGTATATTATTATAATATAAATATCTTCTATAATTAAAAGTATTAGGTATCACATTCTCATCAGGAATAGTTAATGTACCATTTAAAATAACTTTTTTGCCATAGCCAATTGATTTTAATAATTCTTGTTTTTCATTTTCAGATTTTATAGTATAAAATGCTTGAAGTTTTTCCCTGTCATTTACCACAAATTTTAGAGAATCGCCATCGATACTAAAATCCACTATAATACCTTCAAAAGACTGTTCATTTCCTTGGTAAATACTTTTTTTGGGAACAACGAAGTAAATAATGCAATATATAGATAATAGAAAAAAAAGAAGGAAAAAAAGCCAATTAGATTGTAATATAACTTTCCAATTTTTCATAAACTTTTTCCCCAATTCCTTTGATGTTCTTGAGTTCTTCTTTCTTTTGAAATTTACCACATTTTTCTCGGTATTCAATGATAATTTTTGCTTTGGCTTCCCCTACTCCTGGCAAAGTCATTAATTCATCTAAAGTTGCTGTATTTAAAGAAACTAAGTTGGTTTCATTAGAATTATTAGAGTCATCATTTTTATTATCTTCCTGAATAGGATTTTTTTCTAATTCCATTTTTTTAATTTCTTCTTTTGTAAAAACTGTAATTACCATTTCATTACTAACTTTTTTGCTCAAATTCAAATTACTAGTGTCAGCCTCTTTCGTAACTCCGCCTGCTAAAGTAATAACCTCTTGAATTATAGTACCTTTTTTCACTCGATAAACACCAGGATTTATAATAGCGCCTTTTATATCAATCGCTATAGTATCATCTTGGTCAACAGTTTCTTCTGTAAGTTCCATCTTTGGACATGTATAAGATTCTTCAGCCATTACCTCAGTGATATACAGTGTGCAAAAAATAATCGATAACAAACCAAAGAAAATAAGTCCACATAACACTTTTCTTTCACGAATGAAATTCATAACGTATTCCATTAATTTTCTCCTTTCTAAGAAGGAATAAAATACTCCTTCTACCTATATATTACAGAAATATTATCGAATTCCTTTTTTCTTTATAGTATTTTAATCATCTATCAATCAAAAAAAATTCGCTTCCAATAAATAAGAAACGAATCCAATAATAAATTTTATTTTTTTATTCCATGTTCTATTTTTTCCCAACCTAGATTTTTTTTCAAAGCATGAATACAAGCAGGAATATAGGATAACAAAAAAATAGGATGATAAAATAAAGATTGAAAAAAAATCTTTTTTGTAAGTTTTATTTTTTTACTTAATAAAACTAAAAGGTACAAACTCACAAAAATGAAAATGAAAAAAAGAATTCCTAAATATCCAAACAAAAGAAACCCATTTTTATAATTTATAGAAAAAATTAGAAGTGAAAAAAATAAAAATAATAATCCTAAAATACTTAATAACAAAGGAAGAATACCCAAATACATTTCCACTACCGAACCATAATTATTAATTTTTTCCTTGCATTTCTTTTTTAACTTAGGTCGATATCTAAACCAGTTATAAAAATAGCCCTTAATCCACCGACTTCTTTGAGTCAAACTTTGTTTGTAGCTGATTGGCTGCTCATCATAGAAACAAGCATCATCCCTATAATGCGTACTTATTCCATACAAAGTATAATATAGGGAGCTTTCATAGTCTTCCGTAAGCGAGTGAAACGGAAATGTTTTCCATTCTTTTATTAATCGTCCATGAATATAATATCCAGTTCCAGAAAGAATTAGGTTTCCCTTAGACTTGATAGAACTTTTATTTCGTAATTCATTTATCATAAAAAAAGTTAAACCAGCACTCACCGGAAAGAAATGATTCTTATTTTTTAAAGTCCGATAACCAGTCGAAACAGAATAACCAAATCGATAATCTTCCAACATTTTTTCTAAGAAATCTTTTTCTAAAATATTGTCTGCATCAAAAATAAAATAACAGTCATAAAATTGTTGTCTTAAAGATAACTCTTCAATAAGTTCTTGTAATGCGTAACCCTTCGATTTTAACTCCAATCTTTTTCTTACAAAAAAATTCATCCGATGTTTTTTAACAATTTCTATAGTTTTATCTTTTTCATTCTCAACAATAACAAAAATATTTTGAGGCGCAATTTTTATCGTTTGGTTTTCTAAAGAAATTAATAGTTCCTCAATTACCCTAGATTCATCTCGTGCAGGTATTAAAATAGCAATTTCAGGATTTTCTTTTATTTCTTTTTCTAATATTAAACTGTTTTTCTTTTGCTGACTTTTCATATAAAGAAAAAGAATTCCACTTGTTAGAAAACATATAAGAGAAAGCACTAAAAATACAATCATTTTTCAACCTCAATAATTACCATATTTGTATAACTTTCTTTAAGTACTTCATCTGGATAATACTTATCAAAAAATTCACCAACAATAGTAACAGGAGGATACCCGTTATGACGGAAAGTTTGCCGAAATAAAGCGCCCCAAGAAACTAAAAAATCTAAAGACAGTAATATTATCAAAATTTTCGTTAAAATTCGTCCAAATTTTTCTGGCATAGCCTCGACAATAGCTGAAATACTTGGATAAAAAATTTTTACTAAAGCAAGAGCCAAAAGTCCCCAAACAATAGCATATGGAATGGTCGTACGGCCATTAATATTTAAAAATTCGTTCGTATAATCCCATGAAACAGTTCCTAAAAATGTTTCCTGTAAAAAACTAATAGCATATTCAAAACCTCCACCAAGTAACGCTCCATAAAAAATGGTTTTCCAATCAGGACGTTCTTTTCTTCCAAGTATACCAATCATTAAAATAGCGCCCATTCCATAGATTGGTGAAATAGGACCATAAATCACACCTCTTCGCAATTGCCAAACAAACTCATGATGATAATGATAGTGAATAACAAGATTTAAAATTTCTTCATAATAAGCTCCAAAAATACATCCAAAAAGAAATATCCAAAATAATTTATAAAAACACATTCCTTCAGCAAATCGTTTCTGCTCGGCTCTTTTCTTACTCATTTTTTCACTTCCAAATCTACTGTTATTTTAACACAAGATATGCTGTTTGACAAAATTAGGATACCATGATATCCTAAAAAGCAAAAAAAGGGGGCTTATTGTATGTTAGCTACACAAGAAGCACGTATTAAAGTAATAAACGCATGTCTTAAAGACATGCAATATCATCCTGATTATCAACTTCTTTCTCCATTAATAGAAAAAGTAAAAATAAAAGCCATAAATATGCCTTCTACTGTTTGTGAGAATGAAATACGGCACTATCTAAAATTTGAAGTGAAACAAATCTTTACAAAATATAGTCAATTCATGATTCTACTTGACTTTATTAAGGAAAGATTTCAAATGGTTTACGGTTCTAATTTAATAGATTTGTTAAAAACAGATTATCTTCTTCCGGAACAAAAATCACAAATTCAACTTTTAAATCGTTTACCAAAGGATTATCCTTACTCTCCATCCCAAGCATACTTGAAAATGAGTTCTTTACTTCAATTTATAAATAAAGAAATACTAAATTCCAAAAAAACGCTGTATAGCCAAAAACAAACTCTAAATATAACCAATCCATCCACTTGGGAAGCACTAGACATTCTAAACCTAAAGCCTGGATTCCATTTAGATCACGAAATAAAAAAAGCTACTGTTCGTTTATTAACCACACACTGTCAAGAAAAAAATCAAGTAGATTATTTGTCAGATTTTTATTCGAAGGTAGCTCACGCTCAAAATAATATATTGAATGCTAGAGATGCCGTTTATTCTCCATATTTGCAATACTTTCTATCAAAGGACGTCACAACATATTCTTGGCGTCAAATCACTGAAGCAATAGCAGACCTACTTTTTGATTCTATTCAAAATTCAAATTTTAGCACCAACTCTTTGATTGCAAAAATTGCCGATATTATTCTTTCCCAGAGGCACTTAAAAGAATATGCAAATAGAATCGTGTTCTCTTCTGAAAACACAAATGAAATGGCAAATTTTATTAGTTGTGATAAGGAAATCATTTTCTATAAAAAAATTTGGTTAAAGCTATTCATGTCGTCATTAAAAAAGATAAAGCCTGGATTAGCGCCATATTATGCATCTAGTCAACTAGTTAAAATTATTGGTCATGAAATAGAACATGCCCATCAAACAAAGCTAATCAATCAAAAAAAATATAACCACTAATACGCAATTAATTCAATATTGTGAACTAGCCCGAAATAAACATCAAAATAACCTTTACATCATAATAAGCAATATGAAATACGAGAAATTCTGGCAGTATTGTTACACTGAAAGAACAGCAAACTTTGTAGGAGAATTTTTAGCCTTAGATGTAATACGTCAACTAAATAAATACATTGCGGTTAGTGATATTGAAGCATTGATTGCAAATGACATATTAGCACAAGCCTTAATGCCATATAAAATCACATCAAACCCAACAGCTTATTATTTAAAGCAATTTGGTCTTACACTTCCTGATTCCATTTATGAAGGATTAACACCAGAAGAAAAAATGTTCTATGGGCTTAATTTATCTAAAGAAGAACTTCATTATTTCCAAAAGAATCCAGACGAAACTTTAAATTCTATTCAAACTTTATCAAAAACTATCCAAAAATAGACTCAGCTCCTGAGTCCGTTTTTTATTTTTCAAGTAAAATTGTTGTAGGTCCAACATTTGTAAACGAAACACGCATATCCTCTCCAAAAATACCTGTTTCCACATTGACATATTTTTTAAGTTCTAGATTAAACTGTTCATACAATGTTATTGCTTGTTCTCCACCAAGCGCATTTATATAACTTGGACGATTACCTTTTGTTGCATCTGCATACAATGTAAATTGACTGACAGACAATATACTGCCACCAACATCCAATATACTTTTATTCATTACGTTTTGTTCATCTGGAAAAATTCTCAAATTTACTATTTTTCGTGCCAAATACTCAATTTGCTCTACAGAATCTCCTTCCGTAAAACCAACAAGAAGCATAAGTCCCTTTTGACATTTGCCAACAGTCTCTTGATTTACCATAACAGCAGCATTCTCGCATCTTTGCACCACTACTTTCATAAATTTCCTACTTTCTTTTTACATTTTTAACAAACTTATATTGATATAAAGCATTTATAAATTGCTCTAAACTTTCTAAAGAATCAATTTTTAAAGATAAATCATACAAAGTCCATTCATGCGTTTCACTTGTCTTCACAGACACAACAAAAATATTTTTCCCAGAAGATTTAGCCAAAATGTCTAATAAATAATTTTTATTAGAATCACATGTAACTTCAAGGATAGTTTCATAGGATTGAGAGGAATTTTCATTCCAAGAAACCGGGATTAATCTTTCACTTTTCATATTTATATTCACACAATTTGCTTTATGTACTGTAACCCCTTCTCCTTTCGTAACATATCCTACAATTTCATCTCCAATCACAGGATGACAACAACGAGCTAAATTGACTAACATTCCTGATTTGCCATGCACTAAAACAGAGTCTTTCGTACTTCTAGTTGTATTCATCTTAGGATTAGACAAAATTTTAGCAACAAGTGTATCCTCTTTTTTTTCTTCAGACAGAATTCCTAAAATATACGAAACTGTATAGCGAAGTGTTCCAATCGAAAAATAAATTTCTTCCAAACTATCTATCTTTAATTCTTTACAGATTTTTTGTATATTTTCTTGAGATAACACTTCATCAAAAGAAAAATGTTTTTTTCTTAATTCACTTTGTAAAATAGCACGACCTTTTTCTATATACTTATCTTTTTCTTGTTTACTAAAATAAGCCTTGATTTTATTTTTCGCATGATTTGTTTTTACAAAATTTAACCATTCTTGATTAGGCTTTGCAGTATTACTTGTTTTAATATTTACAATATCATTACTCGATAATTTATATGACAACGGCACAATAGAATCATTTACAATCGCGCCAACCATTTTATTACCAACATCACTATGAATGCGATAAGCAAAATCAACAGGAGTTGAACCTAACGGAAGCTCTAATACATCTCCTTTTGGTGTGTAAACATAAACCGAATCAGTAGCAAATTCTGAGTTAAAACTATTTTGAAACTCAATATCACTTAACGATTCCGTCGACTCAATTAAATTACGAAATAATTCTAATCGTTGGTCAATTCTATTTTTGGAATTTGTAATATTTTCTTTATAAGCAAAATGAGCAGCCATACCCTTTTCAGCATATTCATCCATTTCCTTTGTACGAACTTGAATTTCATACTTACCACCATCACTACCAAAAACGCCAGTATGAAGACTTTGATACATATTCTTCTTAGGCATTGCTATATAATCCTTAAATCGTCCAGGGATTGGGCGATATTTTGCATGAATAAGTCCAATAGCCAAATAACATTCTGGTAATTTATCTACAATAATACGCATCGCTAAAATATCATATAACTGTTCCCATTTTTTTCCATTACTTAATTTATTATAAATACTGTAAACACTCTTTACTCTACTTTTTATTTTAAAAGATATACTATGACTAATTAACATTTCACTAATAGATTCTTGCATTTCTTGCAAATTAGATTTTAATTCTTCTTCTGTAGCATTTAATCTTTCTAAAATATCATTATAAACATCGGGTTTTGTATATTTTAAGCAAAGATTTTCTAATTCACCTTTTATTTTATACATACATAAACGATGGGCTATAGGAATAAATACCTTTTGTGTTTCTATTATTTTCTTTTTTCTTGCGCTCGGACTAAGTGCATCTGCTGTTCGTAAATTTTGCAAACGATCTGCTAATTTTATAAACAATACTCGAACATCCTCACTCATTCCTACAACTACTTTTCGAAAATTGTTAGTAGAAGAAACCGAATCGTCATTAAATTCAAGTCGATTTAATTTAGATACACTAGAAACTAATGATGCAACTTCACTGCCAAATTTTTCTTCGATTTCATCTTTAGATGCCCCACCGTGATTTATAGTTTCATGAAGAAGTGCTGCAATAATTGTATTAGTATCAACATTCATATCCAAAAGAATTTCAGCTACTGCTAAAGGATGAGCAATATATTCTTCTTTGTTTAATCTTTTTTTCCCATGGTGACAGAAAGACGCGAAATGATAAGCCGCCTCAATTTGTTTGATATCATCCCCTGAAAAAAATTCAGAACATTTTTCCAAAAATAAATCATATTCTTTTTGCATAATCACAAAGACCTCCCTAATCTATCATAATTTTACAAGCAATTTCTTTATGCAATCTTTTCTTAAATACTTCTGCATCCTTTCGACTTCCCACAACATAACCATAATGAATAGGAATAGCAAGCTTCGGTTTAATAATATTGCAAAGATTCGCAGCCTCAATACAGTCCATAGTATAAGTGCCTCCAACAGGAATAAACAAAATATCGCAAGACACTTCTTTAGCATGACTTGTTACGTCAGTATCTCCCATAACATAATATATAACATTATCTAAAGTAACAACATAGCCAACCCAACCATTTTCCTTTGTATGATTTCTTTTATGCAAATTATACGCAGGAATTGTTTGAAATTCTATATTTTTCAAAACATGACGTTCAAACGGTTTCACAAGCATAATATATTCTTCTTGAAACCCAACAGAAAGAAGTTCTTCCATAATATCTTTTGTTGTAATAATAATAGTTCCCTCTTTTTTAATTTCTAATATAGAAAGCAAAGAAAAATGATCAAAATGTGGATGAGTAATAAATATATAGTCCGCATCATGAAGAGCATCAACTTCTAATGGATCAAAATATAAAATTTTACTCCCTTCAATTCGAATGCTACTTTGCTTGTTAACGATAATTGGTTCCATTTACTACCTCTTTTCTACTTGTATAAATTGTAAAACTATCAGTATTTAAAATATCATTTACCATTTCTCCTATGGTTAAAGCACTTTTACTAGGCCAAATATTCTTACAAAAATAAAACCAAATTTCTTTTTCAGTGATATACATTTTTTCTCGTAACATTTCGCTTTTCTTGGTTTTTAAAGCTGGTAAAAGAGTCCTATATAATTCTTCTAAGCTACTATATTTTTCTTCTTTCATTCAACCACCTATTCTAGATATAATTAAAAAACATAATATTATTATATAACAAACAAAAAGAATAGGAAAGATGCATATTGAAAAAAGATACTTTTAAAATGTCTATTTTTATTTTATTATTTGGTGGTTTCATTGTTAAAATACTCGGATTTATTATAAGAATTCTATTTACCAGAATCATTGGAACAGAAGGAATAGAACTTTATACAATTGTAATGCCCACGTATTCTCTTTTAGTCACGATTGCAACCCTTTCTCTTCCTATTAGTATTTCCAAATTAGTAAGTGAAGGAAAAGTAAGAAGTAAAAAAATAGTATTTTCTACCGCTTTTTTCATCCTTTTATTAAATACTATTTTAATAGGTATTACCTTGCTACTAGCACCTTTCATTGCAACACACTTATTAAAACAACCTGCAGTTATCCCTATTTTAATTGCCATGGCTGCCACACTTCCTTTTGTAAGTTTATCTTCTATTCTAAAAGGATATTTTCTAGGAAAATTAAAAGTTCATCCAAACACCATTTCAAATATATTAGAACAAATTGTAAGAATTATTTTCTTGATTTATTTTTTGCCTTCCATTGTACGTATGAACATTTTATGGGGTGTTATATCTTTCATTTTATTAAATATTGTAAGTGAAACGGTTAGCATTTTTACTTTCTGTGCTTTTTTACCTAAAAATATTTGTATTAAAAAAGAGGATATTAAACCTAATCCTACTTTTATAAAAAGAGTATTAAATATCAGCATTCCTTCTGTTTCAGGAAGATTAGTGGGTAACATAGGCTTTTTTTTAGAACCCATCATTTTAACAAATTTACTTCTATTTTCAGGATACTCAAATACTTATATTTTAGAAGAGTATGCTGCTTATAATGCTTACGCAATAGGCTTACTTACGCTTCCGTCTTTTTTTATCGGAGCTATTTGTCAAATCTTAATTCCAGAAATTAGCAAATATCATGCGAATAAAAATATAGCTATGGTAAAAAGAAGATTAAAACAAGCTATTCGTTACTCTTTTCTAATCGGAATTACATGTACATTTTTAATTTTTATCTTTCGAAATCCATTACTTCAAATTCTTTACAAAACCAATAAAGGAAGCGAATACATCTTTACTTTAGCTCCATTTTTTGTTCTGTTCTATTTAGAAGCCCCTTTATCTAGTGCCTTACAGGCCATGGATGAGGCAGTTCAAACTATGAAAATAAGTCTATATGGAATTTTTTTAAAACTTTCTATCATGGCCACTTTATCTTTATGTCACATAGGCATTTATTCTCTTGTTATTAGCGAAATTTTAAATATCATATTTGTAGTTTATTTTAATTTTAGATGTATTAAAAAAAGTCTAAAAAACGCGCAACTAAATATGAATTCTTAAGCAGAAATAGATTCATAATACAAAAAACACCATAGCTTTCTACTATGATGATTTAACAATTTTTCTCTCTAAAATCACGGAAAATTAGGCCGTCTTTTCTTCTAAAGAAACACTAACAATTTTAGATACACCTTGTTCTTGCATTGTAATTCCATAAAGTGTTTTAGCATATTCCATAGTTCTTTTTTTATGTGTAATTAAGATGAATTCACTTTTTTCTTTTTGCTCTTGAAGATAGGCTCCGAAGGTATCCACGTTTGCTTCATCTAACGCTGCCTCAACTTCATCTAAAATACAAAATGGTACTGGATACACGTTTAAGATTGCAAATAATAACGATATTGCTGTTAAGGTTTTTTCACCACCAGATAGCAATTGAATATTATTTAACTTTTTACCAGGAGGTTCAGCAATAATGTCAATTCCAGTTTCTAAGATGTTATCAGGATCTGTAAGCTTTAACATTCCAACACCACCTTTAAACATTTTCTTAAAAACTGCTGAAAATTCTTTTTCTATTTTTTCAAATGCACTCTCTAAACGTTCTTGCATTATAACATCCATTTCATCTATAATCTTATACAATTCTTCGCAAGATTTTTCCAAATCCCCTTTTTGTTCTAACAAAAAGTCGTATCGCTCATGAATACGTTCATACTCACCAATACTGCCAACATTAACCTCGCCTAAAGCTTTAATTTCCTTCTTTAAATTTGAAACTTTCATGCGAGCTAATTCGCTTTCTAAATCTAATACATAATCGACTTTAGCTTTTTCATAAGTTATATGATAATCTTCGCTTAGAATTCCTAATAAATAATCCATTTTAGTATCTATTTTTCCAACTTCAATTTCACACGTTTTAAGTTCAGATTCCACTTTTCTAAATTCACTGTTTTTTTCACGATACTCAGCATCCATACTTGCAACTTTTGAAGAAATTTCACTTCTTTTAGAACGCGCTTCCTCTATTTTTTTCTCCAAAAGTTCTTTTTCAACTTCTTTATCTTTTTGTAAATCCATAATTTTTACTAAAGAGTCTTCAACACTTCCTGATTTCAATGTATGAGCATTCTTTGTCTTTTCTCTATTTTTTTCTAATTTATCCGCAATAAATGCTTTCGAATTTAGTTTTTGACTATAAATTTCTTTTTCACTAATTACTCGTTTCTCCAAATCAAAACGAGAATTTTCCAATTGATTTTTTTCCTTTTCCATCAAGACTTGCTTTTCTTCTAAAGACTTTAAAGATAATTCATTATTTTCTAATTCTTGTTTCAAACTAAATAATTCTTGACGTTCTCGCAAAGTACTGTTTTGCCGTTTTAAGAACCCTCCAGTTAAAGAACCACCGGCATGTAAAATCTCCCCATCTAAAGAAACAACACGATATTTATAATTTACCATCCGTCCAATCTGCTGCATCGCTTCCATTGTATCAGCAACAATAACTTGTCCTAATTGGTTTTGTATAACATTTTCATATTTTTTTTCATAAGAAATCAAATCACTTGCTACTCCAAGATAGCCCTGTGCCATTGAAAAAATCTGTTTATCAATCTCAGGAATGAACCTCGGTTTAATAACATTCAAAGGAAAAAATGTCGCTCGACCTAATTTATTTGCTTTTAAATATTCTATTGCCGTTTTCGCGGATAATTCATTATCTGTTACAATAAAATTTGCAGAACTAGAAAGTGCAACATCAATAGCTGTTGTATAAATATCACCCACAGTAATAAGCTTACCTATTGTTCCTTCAATTCCTTTTAATCTAGGATTATTTATAACATTTTTTACACTTACCGGCAAACTCATATCTTGCTCTAAATTTGCTTCTAACAAATTAATCTTATTTTTTAGAATAAAATTATTTCGTGACGTATTATCAAGCTCACTATCTAAATGTTTCTTCTTAATATGTAATAAACTTAATGATTCTTCTGTATCACTTAAATATTGTTGATCTAGATCAAGGTTTTCTTTTAAAGTTTTTAGTTCTTGCTCTGCAATTTCTAATTCTTTTTGAAGTGCCATTTCTTCTTCCTTATAAAGAATCAAATTCTCATCAATTTTTTCACTATCTACAACATACTTCTGACGTTCCAAAAGCAAAGTTCTTTCACTTTCTATCTTAGATAATTCATTATGCAACTGCATTAATCGATTATTATAATTCGTAATATTTTCTTCTAATTTAACTAATTCCAAATGTAGAGTTTCTACTTCTGCAGTTCCTTTGGTAGAAACAAACTCCAATGATTCTTTTTCACTTTCTAAGGCTTTAATTCGTTGCAATAATGCATTATATTCTTCATGAAGTTTCGTAATATCATAAGTAGTCAAAGAAATCTCTAAATCTTCTAATTCTTTTTTAAAAGCCAAATATTTTTTAGCAACTACACTTTGTTCTTTTAAAGGTTCAACCGTAACAGCAAGTTCATCCGTAACTAGCCTTACCTTTTCTAAATTATCTTTTGTTTTTTCTAATTTTCGAACACTTTCTTGTTTACGATTTTTATATTTTAAGACTCCAGCAGCGCCTTCTAATATAACTCGACGTTCCAAAGGCTTCGAATTAACAATAGACTCAATACTTCCTTGACTAATAATATTAAAGGAGCTATCTCCTATACCACTATCCAAAAAAAGATTTGTAATATCTTTAAGTCTTACTTTTCCATTATTTATAAAATATTCATTTTCTCCCGTATGATACAAAATTCTTTTTACTTCTACATCCACTAATTCTGTATTCAAATAATGTTCTGTATTATCAAACGTTAATGCAACCTCAGCACGTTTTAACGGACTTCGTGTTTCACTTCCAGCAAAAATAACATCATTCATACTAGAAGATCCACGCAAAGATTTTACAGATTGTTCCCCTAAAACCCAACGCACTGCATCAACAATATTACTTTTACCAGATCCATTAGGCCCAACAATGGCTGTTATATTTGATTTTAATTCAATATCTATTTTATCTGCAAAAGATTTAAATCCATACGCTCTAATACTTTTTAACTTCATACTATCTCGCCCTTTTGTTATATGCATCTCTTGCTGCATACTGTTCTGCCTCTTTTTTTGACTTCCCAACGCCTGTTCCATATATAATACCATCAATCATAACATTCACTGTAAACGTTCTATCATGGGCTGGTCCTTCTTCTGATACTAAAGTATAAGAAACACTTTCTTTATCCGTCTGAACCATTTCTTGCAAAGCAGACTTATAATCACTTAAGAAATGGCATCCCTTTTCAATATAAGGTAATATTATAGCATTACAATAATTTCGAGCAATTTCAAAGCCAAACTCTAAATAAATCGCCCCCAATACACTTTCAAAAACATCTGCAATAATAGTTTCATTTACATTATCTACTTGACCATGTCCTACTAAAATATACTTATTTAAACCTATTTCTTTCGCATAAGTAGCAAGTGCATGTTCACAAACAAAACTAGCTCTCTTTTTTGTCATATCCCCTTCTTTTAAATCAGTGTTTAAATAAAAATATTCACTTATTATTGCCTCTAAAATTGCATCTCCCAAAAATTCTAGTCTCTCATAAGATTCCACATGATGTTCATTAGCATAAGAAGTGTGCGTAAAAGCAGTTGTCATTCTTTTCTTATCTTTTATAGAAATTCCATATGTTTCAAAAAATTCATTAAAGTTCATTTATTTAGCCTCCTTTTAATATTATACTACATTATTTTTTAGAACAAAAGAAAAACCGTGATTCAAATATTTGTCCTCCTTTTCTATATAAAACCTATCCAGAAAAAATTTACATCCAATGCATTTTGTAGTAAACTTATCTTTAGGTGATAGCTTTGAAAAAAATAGTCTTATGGATTATTCGCCTATATCAAAATATGCCATTATCTTCACATCT
Source organism: uncultured Bacilli bacterium (assembly GCA_948874605.1). Next base: position 14,793 of record CAQRXS010000017.1, read on the forward strand.
TTTTTGTAGATGCACACCTACTTGTAGTGAATATACTTATGAAGCAATTGAATATTATGGATTAGGAAAAGGAATAATTCTTGGAATAAAAAGGATTCTAAAATGTCGGCCTGGGGGGATATATGGCTATCAACCACTAAAAAAAGGAGGTGGAGAGGATGAAAAAAATTCTTAGCGGGATACTTCTTATAGGTATTATACTCTGCTGTTCTGGTTGTAACGAGCTTGAAGACGCGACTATATATAGTACGGTTTATCCAATTCAATACCTTGTAGAAACATTGTATGGAACACACTCTACTTCAAGCCAAATATACCCAGATGGCGCAGATGTCAAAACTTATGAAATAAACGATAAACTTATCGAAAAATTCAGTAAAGGGACACTTTTCGTTTATAATGGCACAACGGAAGAAAAACAAATTGCAAAGGCATTAGTAAACAAAAGAAAAAAGTTAAAAATCATTGATGTAGCATACAGCTTAAAACCAAAATTTGGAGTAGAAGAATTATGGCTTAGTCCTAGTAACTATCTAATGCTTGCAAATAACTTAAAAGACGGCTTAGAAGAACAAATAGGAACAAAATATATTAACGAAGAAATCGAAGCTAAATATCATCAGCTTGAAGAAACATTATCCGTTATGGATGCTGAAATCAGAGGAATTGCCAAAGACGCAAAAAAAAGAAACCAAAATACAATTATTGTTTCTTCTAATGTTTTCAAATTTTTAGAAGACTACGGTTTCGAAATAATTTCTTTAGAAGATTATGAAGCTAACTCTGCAAGTTTAAATACGTTAAAAAATCAATTTAAATCTGGAGCCTATAAATATATTCTTTCTAAAGTAGTAGACGAAAATAATGAGCGAATCCAAGAAATAAAAAGTCAATGTGGAGCAAACGTAACCACCGTTGCGATGATGCATACATTAACAGAAGAAATCAAAAA
>CAQRXS010000018.1:0-5544 GCA_948874605.1 uncultured Bacilli bacterium
TTCTACCTTAAAACATCCTGAGGTTATAATATTTGTACTCTGCTGTGTTAAAGTTGTTTGCCATAAGGCAAATGTTACTCCTGTTATCATAGCTATTGCTACAAATAAAATTCCTAAAATTATTGTTTTCGTTTTATTCATACATTACACCTACTACCCTTATTATGTTATATTTCAGCCAAAGTATTACAATTTGTCATACTCTATCTATAGTAATTATAGATTATCTTATTTCCCAAGTGAATATGGTTATACGTTTTAAATTTATAAATTAAAAAAAAGAAGTCTTTCGCTTCAATTTCTTTCTCGGCCAGTTTTCCCTTCAAACTAATTTACATTTTTTACTTTTTATTCTTTTATCAAACTTAATTGTACTTTTTCTTTTTCTAAATCTATCCCGCATACATAAACCGTTACAATATCTCCAACACTTAGGATATCGCTAGGATTTTTTACAAAATTTTTACTCATTTTTGAAATATGTACTAGTCCATCATCATGTAATCCAATGTCAATAAATGCCCCAAAGCTTGTAACATTTCGAACAGTTCCTTTTAATTCCATACCAAGACTTAAATCTTTTATTGTTAAAATGTCACTTTTTAAAATAACATCATCTAACTTATCTCGATAATCTTGGCCTGGATGTTGTAACTCTTCTACAATATCTTTAATTGTATATACATCACTTGATAAAATTTCTGACATTTCATTTACATTACAGTTTGACAACTTACTTATAAAACTTTCTGTTCCAAAATCTTTTAAATCTAGATTTAATTCTTTTAAAAGTTTGTTTGCTAATTCATAAGACTCGGGATGAATTCTTGTTTTATCTAATATGTTTTCGCCATCAACGATTCTTAAAAATCCAATAGATTGTTCAAAAACTTTATCGCTAAAACCTGGAAGCTTTTTTACTTCTTCTCTTGTGGTAAATGGTTTTTGCATTCTAAAATCTAGAATGCTTTGAATTGTTTTTTTTGTTAATCCTGAAATATGTTTTAAAATGCTTGAACTTGCAGTATTAATATTTACGCCTATTTCATTAACTATTTTTGAAACGGTAAAATCAAGAGCCTCTCCTAATTCTTTTTGATTAACATCGTGCTGATATTCTCCTACTCCAATACTTTTAGGATCAATTTTTACAAGTTCTGAAAGAGGATCTTGAACTCTTCTTCCGATTGATATTGCACTTCTTTTTTCGACTGTTAATTCTGGAAATTCTGCAATTGCAAGTGGACTTGCAGAATACACACTTGCGCCTGCTTCGCTTACTAGATTGTATAATACATTCGTTCCACGAATAGAATCTGCAACGAAAGCTTCACTTTCTCGAGAAGCTGTTCCGTTTCCTATCGCTACGATTTGTACGCCATACTTTTCTATTAGTTTCTGCAAAATATTTCTTGCTTTTTCGGTTTCTTTTTTTGGTTCATGTGGATAAATTGTTTCAATTTCTAAAACTTGTCCATATGGATTTAATACAGCTAATTTGCATCCAGTTCTAAAAGCTGGATCAAATCCTAAGACTACTTTATCTTTTACTGGCTTGGTCATTAGTAAATGTTCCAAATTATCTTGAAATGTTAGAATGGCTTTTTTCTCAGCATCTTCCGTTAAATCGGCACGTATTTCTCTTTCTACACTTGGATAAATTAAACGTTTTAAAGCATCTTCTATAGCCGCTTTAACTTCTTCTACTACAAAGGAAGATGGATTTTTAATAATCTTCTTTTGTAAAGTCTCTAAAATTTTTTCTTTATCAAAATTAAGTGATACTGTTAGAATTTTTTCTGATTCTCCTCTGTTCATAGCGAGTACTCGATAATGACGAGCTCGATAAATTGGTTCAGAAAATTCATAATACATTTGATATGTTTTTTTCTCATCTTCCGCATTCTTTTTTATTTTACTTGTAATAAACCCATTTCTTTTCATTTCATTTTTTATTATTTTTCGATAATATGCATTATCACTTATCCACTCTGCAATTATGTATTTTGCTCCTTCTATTGCAGTTTTTATATCACACTCAAAACCTGTTGCTAAATTTTCTAAAGTTCCAGTAGTCGGAAAGCTCATGATTTTTTTCGCAAGTGGCTCTAGTCCCATTTTGATTGCTTCTGATGCTTTTGTTTTTTTCTTTTCTTTGAATGGTCGATATAAATCTTCAACATCACTTAACTTTGTGCACTCAAGAATTTGGTTACGTAGTTCTTCTGTCATTAAATCTTTTTCTTCAATTAATCGAATTACGTCTTCTTTTCTTTTTGCTAAATTTTCTAAATAAGCATATTCTTTTTCAATTGTTCTAATTTGTTCTTCATCTAAAGAGCCCGTAGCTTCTTTTCTGTAACGCGCTATAAAAGGAATCGTTGCCCCTTCACTTAGTAATTTTAAAACAGCTTCTATTTGGGTCGTTTTTACACCTAACGTACTTGATAATAATTCTATAATATTCATGTCTACACTCCTTAACTTCCTTTTCTATTTTACTAAATTTTTGCTTCAAAAAAAAGCCATTTTAGGCTTTAATTCTTCTTTTCTCTTGATAAACTATTTAATTTTCGTTTTGCTCTTATTTCTTCTAGTTCTTTTTTTCTACTTTCAGATAGGTACTCTTGTTGCAAGGCAAGAAAGTCTTCTTTCAATAAATAAGACTCAAATAAATTTAGATAATTCATAAAAATCATATCTGCGGACTCTTCATCCATTGTTAAAAGGTCTTGATAAGCATTTTCGATTAAATATATAAAACTATTTTTTAACCAATTATAATTTGCTCCTGATAATACATTGTCTTCTATCTTGGGTACTGGACTTGTATTTTGATACTCGAATAACAGTATAGCATTTCTATAAATAGCATTATTTTTATTTAATGCAGATAATCTTTGCAAAAAATAATAATAATTATATTCAAGATCCGTTAGTATTTTATCAAAAATCCTTTCTTCTTCGGAAAGAATAAAACCCACCATTTCTAGTTCTTCATCACGTTCTTCCACAAGAATATCGGCATCTTCTATATCAAATTCTTCTATTTTTTTATGTGCTTGTACTTCAGTCTGCTTTAATATTAGCTTTCTTGTTCGATCCGCAATTATCCGTCGAATTAAGTTTTCCTCTTGAAATGTTGTAGGATTATCCAGAATATTGGCACATTTTAGAAGTTCAAAAGGTAATGATATTTCATAAGAGTCTATCACTATATTTATGTAATTTAAGAGCTTTTCTAGGTCTATAACTTCTGCAAAGATTTTTTCTCTTTCTTTATTTAAACGTTCCAAATTAATTTTGTATATTAAACTATGATTACTATCCATTTGTAAATTTTTCATCTGTATATATTCTTGTAATTCTAGTTTAGAAATATTATAAAGATTTTTAAATATTTCATCGTAGTATAATACATCATTTTTTGTGTAGTCCATGAATTCTACAGCTTCTTCTGGCAATTCTACTTCTTCTAAATCTTCTCTTATTTCTGGGAAGTCTATCGTACTTAAAATTTGGTTTACTTCGTCTATATTTTTTTCTGGTATAAATATATGTTTTTTTAATTCACAAAGTTTACTTTCAAAATAAAGTATAATTTCTTCTTGATATGCATCTAAAGTTAGTAAATAGGTGGTAAAGATTTCTGACATTTTTTCTTTTACAGCTTGATCTTTATGAAATAAAAGAAATTTTACCATGGAAAATAAATATGGTTTTATAACACCTAATGCAAATTCGTAATCCGGTTGTGTTTCCGTACCCGTAAATTTTTTTCTTTTTTTCACAAGTTGGTATGGAGTATTTAGTGAAGTTAGTAAAAAACAATATTTTTCTTTTTCTCTTTCAGGGAGACAAGCCATCACTTCAAAATCGAGTTCTTTTAAGGAATTTATGGCTATTTTTAATTTGTTCGAATATAATTTATTTCCAATACTTTCCATTTCTTTATTTGTAAGAGGTGTCATCTTTTTTCTGTCTCGAAACTCTTTTACTCTTTGATAGATGCGTATTTCGATGGGAGAATATTTTTCTTGAACATTTAATTCGAAAACTGTAGCTGTAAGATGATAATTATAAAATTCTCTCATATACTCTAGTAAATCTTTTAGGTCTCTTTCTGATAATGAATCTAAATAGTCTTCTTCTTTCACTAGTAATTCATTTAGAAGTTCTGTAATTGCATCTTGTTCTTCTTGTTTTTTACTTTCTTCTAAACATTTTATAAATCTGTAGATTCTTTCGCTTATCTTTTTCAAAATGTCATATATTTTCATTTATTTTTACCTTTCTAATAGCATATTTTTATCATAATTTAATTTTAGAATTTCGATACCTTCATCTCCCACGATTTCTCTTAAAGATTCTAAATATATCTTAAATACTACATCATAGATTTCTGTTCTGTTAGGATACTTGTCACACATGTTACAAATTTTACTTTCACAGTCCATTATTAATTCTTCTAGTTCTTCCGATGTTAAACTGATTTTTGTTTCGTCCTTTCTATAATGACCATTAAAGTCGTTTTTTATTAGCTCTTTTAAATTGCCATCTAAAATATGTTCGATATAAAGTGCATAAGTTAATTCTTTTTTAAAATTATTTTCTGGATTATCTAAAAATGCATTTAATTGTGATTGATAGTTTGAATAAGCGCGCATATCAACTCTATCTAACTCACTATCATCTAAAGCGTGTTCTTCTATATTAAAACCTAATTCTTGTAAGCACTCTAAAAATTCTTCTTTTGTTATGGCGTCTATTAGATATAAAATAAGATCTTCTAAAATTAGTTCTTGTTGTTTTACTTTTTCTTCTGATGTTTGAATATAACCATACTCAAAATCTTCATTTATTTCATCTAAAGGAGTATATCTTAAGATTTCCCCTACGGTTAATTCTATTAAAAACTCCTCTTTTTTCGGTTGAGATTCTAGTGTTTCATCTGTCATGGCAACTGCATAGCTAAGTGCAAAGAAAGGTGAACTTTCGCGCCGAAATCCATAAACTTGGTTGACGTAAGATCGAAACCCTAAAATGTTCTTAATGGAATGTATTTCTTTTTCTCTCTTCGCTAGTAATACTTCTAATGTTTTATAATACTCTAAACGATTTGTTTGAGGTTCCTGATTTAATTTACTTTCTAGTATGCTTGCACTTAAATACCATATTTGTTTTGTTAATTCATAAATCTTCCAAAAGCGATTCTCATATTCTATAAAATAGGCTTTTGTAAATAGTCCAGTTTTCGGTATATTGTTAGTATAATTAATTGCTAGTATTTCAGAATCTTGGTTTAAAGGCTCTAATTTTAAAGATTTTAACATTTCATTTAGTATTTCTAAATTTTTATCTTTTATTATATCTTTCTCATAACATTCATTAAAAGCAGTCAACATCATTCCCAAAACATTTTGCCTATTATTTTCTAAAGTTTTAAGATATGTTTCTAGTAACATAATCTTTTCCGATAGTATCTCATTATTTTCTTCTGAAAAAACTTCTCTTGACAGACTTTGAATATCTGAATTTATTCTT
>CAQRXS010000018.1:5644-15572 GCA_948874605.1 uncultured Bacilli bacterium
TGTTTTTTCTGAATCATTTAAAGATTCTAAATCTAGAGTTTCTACATTTTCTTCTGAAAAAACTTCTCTTGACAGACTTTGAATATCTGAATTTATTCTTTGATAAAATAATGTTTTTTCTGAATCATTTAAAGATTCTAAATCTAGAGTTTCTACATTTTCTTCTTCGTTTTGTTTTTCTTTAAATTTAGAATAAGAAATATAGGAAATAGCTTGATGAGATTTTTTAGAAATTATTTGATAATTTGTTTGTAGTTTTTCGTCTAAATTTAATAAAGCATCATCAATTTTTAAAATACTGGAAATGTATGGATTATATCCAAACTTTCGCGCTTCTTTTTTAGATATCTCACTTAGGTGTTGAAGACTATAAAATTGATTCTCTAAAAAGATATTTCTATATACTCTTGTCATGTATAACATATTGCTTTTTGGTGGTAAGAAATATTTTGGAAAAAAAGTTCCATCAAAAGTACAATCGTAATCATCCATTAACTTTTTCGATATTTCTCTCACTTCTTTTTCTGTAAGATGTTCTAACAAATAAGATTCTTTTTCATTTAATTCTTCTAATAATTCTCTAAACAGTATTTTTTTATTCTCGTCTAATTCTTTTTCTAATCTTATGTATAATCGCTCCATCTCATAAGCAATATCTACCAATTTTTTGAATACTTCCATAATTACACCTGATTTCTTAAGTTCTATATTATAGCATAAGAACTAAAAAAAGAATAAATTTTTTCATTTATTCTGCTTTTGTTGTTTCTGGTGCTGTAGGAGTTTCACTTGAGACTTCTTGTTCTTCATGGACAAGGCCTGTTCCCTCTATTTGAAACGATACTTTCTTTTCTTCATCGCCATCGCGATAAGTATCTTCATCCACATATATTTGAACACTATAAACAACACTGCTATGAGCATCCATTTCTTCTGTTGCAAGAAGCCCATTTTCTATCTCACTTATTGTTTTAGTATATACTTCTTCTAAAGTATCTCCTTTTTGTTTTTTTAAAACAACTTTTAATTTTTCTAATTCTACTTCGTTCTCTTCATTTTCAATTAATTTAATTGTATAATTTGCTTTTAGCGAACCTGTATTTCTTACACTAAATTTGTAGCTACATTCACTTACGTAAAGAGTTGATTCATCATATGTCATTGGCACAAAACACACATTTTTCGCACTGGTTATTTCCTCTCCGTTTTGATATGTAAAAGTTAAATCTCCGGCTACTACTTCTTGATTTTTACTGTTGTTGTCTACTTGGAAAAACATTGCATATGATAAACTTATTACCACGATTGTTACACATACGATGATATAGCTCGCTAGTTTCATTTCTCTTTTAAAAATATTTTTAAAGCTTAGATTACTCTCTTTCATGGTCTCACCCTATTTTCAAAGTTATTGTATCATGTTTTGATGTTTAATACTATACTTCTTGTTTCATTTTTTTATTTTATGGAGCTGGACAAGTTGATAATTGACCCTCAATCTTTGCTTGAAAAGATTTTCCCATATCTTCTACTTGATTTTCTTCCGTATTTTTGTATTCCACTGTAAGCAGATAAGACTCAGTGGAATTACCACTTATAGATATTCCTGTGGCTAGTAATTCATCTGTGCTCGGAAATGTAGAAGTAGTTATAATGTTATTTGCGCTGTCTTTTAAAGTAACTTCTAAATCATTTTTATTCACAAAAGTATTTACAACATCAGTCCATACTAAACTGAAGCATAAATCTACATTACTTGGATTCGTTATGGTAAACGTAGAATTTACATTTTCTCCAGGTATTAAATTCTCTGAACCATTTTGAGATGAGTTTACAATTGCTAAATCCTGTAAGTTAGCAGCTGAAACATTGGCTTTTTTGTCTGTTCTATCATCTCTAAATTCGACAGCAAAATATGAAAATGTTCCTTGATATACTAAGCAAAATAAAATCATTAGCGATGATGCAACTACAATATACATAGCATTTTTTCTCATTTGAACCACGTTCCTATTCTAGTATTATTATCAAAGAAAAAAACCTTTTTGTCAAGGTCTTACTTCATCAATTGACTGTTAAAAATGGATGGTTTCATGATTCGGCTCGCTGTAAAGGTCTTCAAATTTTCCTTTTCTAGATTGAATCATAAGACCTAAAATTCCAATTATAAACATTACAATTGATACTATTTGAGCCACGCGAAATCCACCTATCATAAGAGAATCTGTTCGCATAGATTCGATAAAAAAGCGTCCAACACTATACCAACATAGATAAATGCAGGTAAGTCCTCCCACTTTCAAATATTTGTAATGTCTTACTAAGGCTAAAACTACAAAGCCTAACATACACCATAAGGATTCATAGAAAAATGTGGGATGATAGTAGTTACCATTTATGTTCATTCCTTCTATTATAAACTCTGGAATATGAAATTTTTCTAAAGTTGATCTTAAAACAATTCCTCCATGGGCTTCACTATTGAAGAAATTCCCCCATCTCCCTATTGCTTGAGCAAGAATTACACCAATTGTAGCCATATCACAAATCTTAAATAGTCTTACATTGTACTTTTTACAATAACACATTATGGTTATGAAACCAGCAATTAAGCCTCCATGAATAGCAAGTCCGCCTTCCCATATTTTAAAAATACTGATTGGATTACTAGCATAAGAACTCCAATTAAATATTACATAATAGGCTCTTGCTCCTAAAAATCCGAATATGACAGCCCAAAAACAAAGGTTAAATAGATAATCTTTTGGATAATTGTGTCTTTTTCCTTCGTACATAAATAAGCTGATGCCAATGATTACTGCAATTAATAACAAAAAGGAATACCATTTTATTTCAATGTCGCCTATTTGAAATAATACTGAATCCATTTTATCACTCCATTCTTTGACTATTATATCGAAAATATTTTTGTTAATCAATTAGAGACTAACAAATATCATTAGAACTAATCCTAAGACAATTGCTGAAATAATGATTATACTTGTTCTTGAAAAACCATTAGATTTTTTTTCTCTTTTTAATCCAACGTTTCTCTTTTCTATAGGATAGTTTTTAAATAATGTGGATAACTCTTCCATGCTTGTTCCTAAATTGTTTTTGCTTGCTATTAAATAAGAAGATAATTCTTGTATTGCATTGTTATACGTTCCATTCACAATTATTTTGGTTATAATTCTTTCTTTTTCTTCTATATTCAGAATGTACTTATCCACATATTTTTTCAAGATTTCTATATCTTCATCCTTTAAATATTCCTGTTTATATTTTTTGTAAATATTTCGACCAGTAATTAGTTGGTACATTTCGCTCATGTATTTAAAGTCTTGTTGGAAAACCATTTTATATTTATTGATTTCTGGTGGAATTTTGCTTAATAATTCATTGGCAAAACTCGCATTATTTTGATGTTGATAAGTGATTCTTATATTATGTTTTCGTGCAAATTCTTCCGTAAAAAGTTCGATTAATCCCTTTGTTAGGAAATTTGCGTATTCCCATTCTTCTTTTTGAAGAGAAGCTATATTATTTGGTCTTATAATATAAGAAAATATTTCGTAAGGTAACAGTCTTTTTAGTATTTCGAATTGTTCTTCGACTGTTTTTCCAATTAGAGAGGGATGACTTAAATTACAACGAATTTTTTCCGCAGTTTTAAATATTTTTTCAGAGTGGATAACTGTATCTTCTAAATGAATGGGTGTAATTTCAACAATATATTCATTTGCTGTGGATAAGCGATATAGGTTTAAGTCATCTTCTACTCCAAAGAATTCTCGGTACTCTTGGTAGACTAACTGGGCTATATTTTTAGCGTATTGATTTAATGCAGGCAATAAATCTCGGTACTCCATAAGAAGACTCCTCTCTATTATTTTTATTGTATCATTATTTTAAATGTCATGCTATAATAATTGGCATTGAGGTGTAAAATATGAAAAAAAATTATGATATTGTTATTTTTGATTTAGATAATACTTTGGTTAATGACACGGAAAACATTCGTTATGCATTTAAAAGGATGTTAGAGTATTTTCGTATTCCATACAATGAAGATATTTTTTTGAAATGGCTTCAATTTGATAAAGAGTATTGGATTACTACAATTAATCATTATAAAGTACCTGAAGAATATCAAGGGACTTCTCGAAAATATAGACAGTATGTGCGAGGATTACGTTACTATTTATTTTTAAGCAAATATATTACTTTACAGGATGCTTTAGATTACAATGACTCTTACATTAATGATTTAAGTAATACGGTTGTACCAATGCAACACGCCGAGGATATTTTAAACTATTTAGTCAAAAATTATCCTTTGTATATTCTTACTGATGGTCCTACCATTCCTGCCAAATCAAAATTAGAAAAAGCTGGTTTTCTTGATTTTTTCCAAAATGTTTATTCGGCAGATATGACGGTTTCAAAAACTTCCAAACCAAATACACGCTTTTTTGAAGAATTTAAAGATTCTGTTGGGTTTAATCAATCTGATAAAATGATTCTTATTGGAGATAGTCCAGAAAAAGATGTACAACTTGCGATGAATACAGGCATTGATTCTGTTTGGTATAATCCTAATAGTTTAGCTACGAATATTAGTTCTACTTATGAAGTAAATGATTTATTGGAATTAAAAAGGATCCTATAATGTCATTTTTATATTCATTAGATAATAAACGTTATCATACTTTAAATTATTTTTATAAAATGAAATTTGGTAAAAAAGTTTTTAAAGTTAGTTTAAATGCTGGCTTTTCTTGTCCTAATTTTAAAAATGGTCATGGCTGTATTTTCTGTTCTCATCAAAGTGGAGATTTTGCTGGTAAAAAAGAAGATGATTTAATTACGCAATTTAACTCTGTAAAGACGATGATGGAAAAGAAATGGCCTGATAGTTATTATATCGGCTATTTTCAAGCTGCAACAAACACTTATGCTCCTTTAGAAGTTTTAAAAGAAAAATACGAAACGATTCTTTCCCTTCCCAATGTCGTGGGTCTTTCTATTGCAACAAGAAGTGATGCGATTTCGGATGAAGTTTTAGATTATCTTTCAGAACTTAATAAAAAAACTTTTTTGACAATTGAACTCGGACTTCAATCGATCCACGAGAAAACTTTACAGTTTATACAGCGAGGTCATACTTTTGAGAATTTTTGTGAATGTATCGCCAAACTTAAACAGCGTGGTATTTCGGTAGTTGTTCATATCATAAATGGCCTACCTTATGAAACGAAAGAGCAAATGATAGAAACTGTTAAAGTTTTAAATAAACTTGATATTGATGGTATAAAAATACATATGCTTCATATTTTAAAAGATACTCCACTTGCAAAACTATATGAAGTAAAACCTTTTCCTGTTCTATCTAAGAATGAATATATTGATATTGTTTGTGAACAACTGGCTTTTTTACGACCAGAAGTTGTTATTCATCGTATTACTGGAGATCCTACAAAAGAAGAATTAATAGAACCAACATGGTTATTAAAGAAATTTTGTGTATTAAATGATATAGATAAGGAAATGAAAAAACGAGATTACTACCAAGGATGTAAGCTGTAGTAATCTTTTTTAGTCCGTTAAAGTGTTTATTTTGGTTATAGGAAAGCCTTTTAAAATTGTAGAAAGTGCTGTTTCATCATTCGTTTTTTGTTGCAAAAATTTTTGATATTTCGATTTAAATATTTCTAATGCTTCTTCGATATTCGAGCTTCTTAAATAATCACAAAAATCAGTAGTACATAACTCCGTAATATTTTTAATATTTTCTTCTTTTACAAACTCTAATAAATTATTGGAGTTAATATTTAGTTGGTAATCTTCCATCTCTAGTCCATAAGTAGGTTCTATGGAAACAATTAATAACGATACTAAGATTAACCCTAATGCAAATAGATACTTTTTCATGTTATCACCTAGGAGTATTATGTTCTTTTTTTCGACAAAAAAAATGGTATTTTCTACCATTCTTCTATTTTATAGCCAGCTTTCTCTAAAGATTCTTTTTGAAATTTAAAGTTTTTACTACGATTTATAATTTTTATAATCCTACCACTTTGTCTTTTTTCTTGGGCTTTTTTGTAGACATCTAAAGGGGCTGTATCCTTGTTTAGGATATAAGCGATTTTTTCTTTTTGATTTGGAATTTCAAAACCTCTTTCTTGTAATAAGAGAAGTAATCTTTCAAAACCAATTGAAAATCCACAAGCCGGAACCGACATTCCAGCGTATTTTTCTATCATGTTGTCATAACGACCTCCGCCACCTATACTAGAGGCGAAATCTTCCACACCTATTTCAAAAATTGTACTTGTATAATAACCCATTCCTCTAACAAGAGTAGGATCAAATATAATATTAGCTTCTATCAGTTCTTTTGTCGTTTGCATTATTGTTTCTAAATTTTTTGTCACTTCTTCATCCATGTTAATGGCTGAACAAAATTGACTAAAAGTTAAATCCTTATTTTCAAAAAATTGCAAATACTGATTTATATTTTCTTCTTTTAAATCTAATAAAAGTAAATCATTTTTGACTCCCTCAATTCCTATTTTATCTAATTTATCAAGTGATATTAATATTTGATCAAGTTTTTCTAAAGGTAAGCCAGCATGTTCTACCATGTGTGTTAGGATTCTTCGATCATTTATTTTAATTGTAAAACCTTTAAAATCTAACTTTTTTAAAAATGTTGTTACTGCAGTTATTAACTCTATTTCAGCAATATTGGTTTTCTCACCAAGAATATCTAAATCACATTGCATAAATTCTCTGAATCTTCCTTTTTGGTTTCTTTCAGCACGGTAGACATTTCCTATCTGAAATGCTCGAAAGGGACTAGAGAGTTCCGCCATGTTGTTAGCATAAAATCTTGAAAGCGGAACTGTCAAATCATAACGAAGACCAGAATCTACTAATGAATCGAAGTCCTGTGGATCTTCATTCGTTAGTTTTTCTCCACGTTTCATAATTTTAAAAATCAATTTTTCATTTTCTCCACCTTGCTTGTTCGTAAGATTTTCAATATGCTCTACTACAGGGGTTTGAATTAATTGAAATCCAAATTTTTCATAGGTTTCCTTCATTGTGTTTAAGACATATTCTCTTAATTCCATAAAATCAGGATCTATGTCTCGCATTCCTTTGGTGGGAGTTTTTATAAAGTTCATCTTAGCCCTTCCTTTCTTTAATGAGTTCTACGTAAATTTAATAAAAATTCATCATTTTTTTTCAATTTTATCCCAAAATCTGGATAGTCTAGTTCTCCAATATTTTTTTTACACATAACTGGACTTGAGTTTGATAAAACCGCATAGTTTTCTGTTTTTTCTTGCCAATTATTTACTCGATACATTGTGTCTTCTCTAAGTATTGTATAATGTGCTGGCAGTTTGTTTAATACTTCTTGGGTACCGTCACATTTCATTTTTATAATATGATTATCTGCATTAAATATCTTAGCACACTCATATAATTCAAGAAGTTTACGGTATCTTATTTCTTGTAATATGCCTTTTTTCATTCCCTCTGTTAGAAGTCTTTCTTCTAGATAATATTCGTCTAATACATCTGTAGTACTTAAGCCATTTTCAATATTATAATTTCTTTTTATATATACTGGTTCAGTATTTATACCATACAGAAAACCTTCGTTTTTTGTTTCTAAAAGCTTATATCCGTGGATATTTCTGGCATTTGGAACAAAATTTGTTAAATGCTCATATGGAGCATATATAATTCTTCCATTTGTAATTAACATAATTCTTTCTCCTTAGTGTATTTTTCTAAAATTTAATTTTAAATTTTCTTTAATATTTATGACATCTATTACTTCCAAAGGGACTCCTGGATTATCATAAGTAACTGCTCCTAGACATTTCTCACAGATAACAGGAACTGTGTTTTTACAATCCACATAATACATATCCTCGCCTTCCCAAATATAATAGCATGTGGTTAATTCATTTATTTTATATCCTTCAAAAGGATTCATATATGTTGCCATACATTCTTGTGCTTCTATGTTTCCACTTAATTTATGATGCCCGCTCTCAAATATTCTTACACTTTCATAAAGCATAATTAGTCTTCTTTGCCATAGCCTTGCTTTCAATGTGTTTAATTTTTTTGTTAATTTTGAAGATTCATTTTCTTTTAAGATCATTTCTGGTCTGATTCGGGTATTCATTAATCCTTTTTCAATTTTGCTATCTCTTGTTATATAGACAGGAACTTTATTTATTCCATATTTTGAGTACTCGCCCCTAGTTTTTAAGTAATCATAGCTAGGCAACTCATCTGCGTCAGGATGAAATCTTGTTAAATGTTCATAAGGCTCATAAATAACTTTTGTATGTGTTAGATACATGTGTCCACTTCCTTTGCAAAATATTATGTCATACTCTATGTTGTAAGTCAATTCTACTTAAATGTTTTTTCTTTAATAAAATGGTATCCTCAGTTGCTAATGGTATCCCCTTTTTTTCATAATTTGATGTACCATTCGGTTTCGTTGCAAGTATTGGTTTGGTATTTTGTAAACAGGCTACAATATAAGAAAAAGAAGGGCTTTCCAATATATAAATTGGTTTTTCTTTCGTATAGTCAAAACCATAACCATTCGGAGAAATAAAAACAGTATTTCCATTACTATCCGTGTAAAAGTTTTCGTAACTAGAATCTTCAATGTAATGGGTTCCTTTTTTAAATAGATGAACGCTTTCATATAATTTTAATAATTTTGAATACAATAATTTGGTTTCTAAACTTTTTTTCGTGGCAGTTATACTTTTTACATCGCACTCTCGAACAAAATATTCTTTTTGAATTTCATTTTTTAGTTTACCCGTTTCTATTTCTTCATCTCTTAAAATATATAAAGGAGTGGTGTTTATCGCAAATTTATGATTAGCATCTTGTGTTTTCAAGATTCGATAACCTTCTTTTGTTTCTGTATTTTTCGGAAGAATTATTAATCTTTCTTCTTTTCCATAATAAATTTTTGTTTTTGTAACATACATATTATCCCCCTCATTTCGGATGATATTATGCCACATCACAAAAAAGAAGTCAATTATTTGACCTCTATAAATTTCTTCGTTTCACGAACCTCTTCTTTCGGAACTATTATATGTAAGGTGCCATCTTGGAATGAAGCCGTGACACGGTTCTCCTCAATATCTCCTAAGTAAAAACTTCTTTGATATTTTGAATAAACTCTTTCTTTTCTTAAATATTTTTTATCTGTTTGATTTTCTTCTTTCTTTTTTTCCGCAGTAATTATAATATTTCCTTTGTTGGATTCAATCTTAATTTCTTCTTTTTTGAAGCCTGGAATATCCATTTCTAAATGAAATGCTCCGTTTTCTTCGTAAATATCACATTTTAAAGTGCTTTCCTCACTTGCAAAGAAGTTATCAAATAAATCATCTAAATAATAATTTCTTGGTATTATTTTCATTTTTATCTTCCTTTCAACATCTTCATTATATCACTTTTTTAGCACTTGTCAATAACGAGTGCTATTTTTCTTTTTGGTTGCATTTATTAATATGTTTATTATTTATTATTTTATACTTTATTTTTTGCAAATTATTTAGTAAGAAGAATGCAGCATTTTTTAAGTAACTTTTTATAAGTTCTTAAATGCCTTTATATCCCTTATTTATAAGGAACTATGATATTTTTATTTTCGAAGAATATTCACATATATTTTTATAATTTCTTATAATTTTGTTTTCAAAAGTAGCAAATTGGTAGTAAAAATTATAGAATTAATTTTTTTGATGATGTAAATGAGTAAATATAAAAACTACTATGCAAAATGACATAGTAGTAAATTCATAAGAGGACTAGTTGCGTAGCCACTAAAGCCCTCGTCATAATAAGGATAGTATTACCC
>CAQRXS010000019.1 GCA_948874605.1 uncultured Bacilli bacterium
AAAACCTTATCAAACATAAACAAAGCATTAAAGTTTAATGTATATATAAAAGTATTTTTCAAAAATGGAACAAGTAAAATATATCATGAATCTGATATTACCACAGAAGAAAATTTACTAAAAGAGGAGCAATTTAGAAAAGTATTTGATTATTTAAAAGAAATGGCCAATTATCTTACTATAAGTGATATTGTCCAAACAAACGAGTGTGAAAAAGATAAATGCTTCTTAAAAAAAGTATATGAAAAAGTAAACTTTTTAAGTACGAATTCTGTTTTAAAAAATTATATGAATGGCAAAAAAAGTATAGATCTGCATTTCATAATACAGCATCCTATCTATCCATTTAGCTTTAATTTAAGTCAAAAAAAAGCCATAAAAAATGCATTTGAAAACAATATTAGTGTGATTGAAGGCCCTCCTGGAACTGGTAAGACACAGACAATATTGAATATTATTTCAAACGCTATTACGAACAAAAAAACAGTAGCCGTTTTATCAAATAATAACAGTGCTACAGATAACATTTTTGAAAAATTAGAAAAACATAATTTATCCTCTCTTTGTGCAAAATTAGGAAAATCGGATAATATTAAGAAATTTTTGCGAAATCAGAAGAACTTGACATATCCAGAATCATGGGCTATAAATGAAAGTCAAGAAATGAAAATAAGGAAAAAATTATTTGATGCGAATCAGGATATGGAATACTATTTAAACGAAAAAAATGAAATGGCTGTTTTAAAGCAAGAATTAGAGGATTTAAAATTAGAACAAAAGCATTTTCAAGAAAGTAATCTATATCAAAAATCAAAAGAAATTAATATTCCAGATTTTGATTCTGAAAAATTACATCAATTTCTTTTGTATTTAAATAGCCAAGAAAATAGAAAAAATTATTTTAGTAAAAAGGTTCAGATAATATCTCAAATAAAATATAATTTTTTTAACCCAAAACTATATACGTATTCCATAAAAGATATTTTAGATAATATTGAAAAAAAATATTATAAAAAAAGAATAGAGGAATTAGAAAATATAATAATAGAGAAAGAGAAAAAAATAGAAAGTCTTAATTTAGAAGAAATGTTCACTAATTATACGGAATTATCGATGCAAATTCTAAAAAATTATGTTTATAGAAATTATAATAAAAAAAATATATATAATAAAAAAACTGTAAAAAATACTGAAGATTTAATACAAGATTACCCTGTAATATTAAGTACAACTTATTCACTACTTAATTGTGTAGATGCAAATTTTATGTTCGACTATATTATTATAGATGAATCTTCACAGGTAGATATAGTATCGTCTTTTCCAGCATTATCATTAGCTAAAAATGTTGTCATTGTTGGAGATTCAAAACAGCTTCCTAATATTATTAACAGTTCAAAGAAAAAAGAATGGAATAACATATTTGCGCGCTACAATTTAGATCAAAAATACAACTATACAGAAAATAGTTTGTTAGAATTAACTAAAAAATTATATGACAATGTGCCTACTGTTATTTTAAAAGAACACTATCGCTGTCATCCTAAAATAATAAATTTTTGCAACAAGAAATTTTATGATAACCAGTTAATCATTCTATCAAAAAATAGTAATGAAGAACCGATAAAACAATACAAATGCGTAAAAGGAAATCATGCAAGAAAAGATAATAATAGCCAGTATAATGATAGACAAGCCCAAGTTATAAAAGAGGAAGTCGTTCCACAACAAAAGATAGATATTTATCATGATTCTGTAGGAATTATAACGCCTTACAAAGCTCAAAAAGAATATTTAAAAGAACTCTTTAGCTGTGACAATCTATCTATAGACACTGTTCATGGCTTTCAAGGAAGAGAAAAAGAAACCATCATTTTTAGTACAGTCGCGAATGAAATAACAAAATTTTTAGATAATCCTAATTCAATAAATGTTGCCATTTCTAGAGCAATAAATAAATTATATCTCATCACACCTTTTGAATATAAATCAGACAATAATTCAAATATTTCCAACTTGATAAGCTATATTAATTATAATAATTTTGAAGTAATTGAAAGTAAAATAAATTCTGTATTCGATTTATTATATAAAGCAAACGAAAAAGAAAGAGAAAAGTTTTTGTTAAGTCATCTACCTTTTTCAAAGTACTATTCAGAAACTCTTATGTATTATAAAATAAAAGAAATATTACAAATAGACAGATTTAAAACATATGAGGTTATGGATACAGTATATCCGTTAAGAAAAGTGGTAAAAGATGATAGGCTTTTAACAGAAGAAGAAAAAAAGTTTGTGCGTTGTAATTCTCATATAGATTTTTTAATATACAATAAATTTGACAAAATGCCTATTTTAGCAATAGAAGTAGATGGGTATAGATTTCATAAAAGAAAAGAACAAAGGCTTCGTGATGAGAAAAAAGATAGTATTTTAACAAAATGTAATATAGAATTCTTAAGATTTATGACAAATAATTGCAACGAAAAAGAAAAAATTATTAAAAAATTAGACGAAATAATTAAGCGAGACTCTAATTAAAAGTTAGAAGTCAAGCGAAAAAGAAGAAATTTACACAAATTTACAAAAAAATAATATTTGCATCTTGTTTGGAATATGGTATACTAGTATAGTCCGAGGTGAAAAAATGAGTTTAAACGAAACTTGTGAATTTGAATCGATAATAAATGACATAACAAATAACGAATTATTTTGCAAATTAAAAAGAGAGCTTCATCATGGAATTAGCCGTTATGAGCATTCCCTAAGAGTTGCCAAAATGACATATATTATTTCTAAGAAATTTCATCTAGATTATGAAAGAACTACAAGAGCAGCTTTACTACATGATTTTTTCTTAGATGAACAAACAAAGAACTATAATGCTAGAAAAACGCTTCACATCCATCCTGAAATTGCGTTAGAAAATGCCAAATTTTATTTTGATTTAGATAAAAAACAGGAGAATATTATTGCAAGCCATATGTTTCCTCTTTGTAAAGAATTACCAAAATACAAAGAAAGTCTAATCGTTACATTGTCTGATAAGTTGGTTGCAACCCATGAAATGTATCGTTATAAAGCATCTCTAATGCTTGGCATTTATATGATTTTCTTATTCAATATGATTGCAATCCAAAAATACTGATATATGAAGAAAAAGAATTGTTATGCTTCTTTTTTTTTGTTATAATAAAAAAGAATAGGGAAGTGAAATTATGTTAAACAAGCATGGGCAAGCTTTAGTGGAGTATGTATTAATCATTGCAATTATAAGTGTTATTACAGTGAGTATAGTCTCATATTTTGGAGGATATTTAAAAGACACCATTACAAAAACTTCCTGCGATTTAGTGAGTAAAGTTTATGTAGAAGGAAAAAAGCCAGGGGAAGCAGAATGTATTACAAAAGAGGAATTTGAACGCCGAAATAAAGGTGAGTGACACTATGAACAATAAAAAGGGACAAGCACTAGTAGAATTTGTTATTATTTTGCCAATATTTTTATTTATGTTACTTGCAATTATTGATATTGGAAAAATTGTTTTTCTAAAAAATAGCTTAGAAGGACAAATGACAAATGTCATAGAACTTTATAAAAATCAAAAAACATTTGAAGATATTGAAAGGGAATTAGCTCGTAATGATTCAGATATTCTTTTGGAAATTAAAAATGAAAATAATGATAAAATTACGTTTTTATTGAAAAAAAGAATTACAATTGTGACACCAGGTTTATCTCTTATTTTTACTAATCCTTATGATGTAGAAGTGAAAAGGGTGATGTCATATGGATAAAAAAGGCCAAACATTAATTATCTTTGTTATCTTAATACCAATTATTATTACGATGATTGCCTTGGTTGTTGATATTGGGCTTATGACTTACGAATTTCAAAGAGCAAGAGGAATTATTGATGATAGTATTCGTGAGTATTTTACTTCTTATGATACGAATGAAATCAATAAAATGCTGGAGTTAAACGATATTCCGACGATGAATTTAAAAGTAAATGGGAATATGGAAGAAATGGAAGTTGAATTAAATTATAAAATAGATGCAATATTCGGTAAAATTATTAATTTTTCTGAGTATGAAATATCTTTGCATCGTATAGGAAAGAAAAAATCGGAAAAAGTAATTATTTCAAATAAAGAATAGGATGGGGAATTATGAAAAGAAAAAAAATGGGAACAAGCCTATGTTTATTTTCTGGAAAAGGTGGAGTGGGAAAAACATTTTTAACACTAAATCTTGCCGGAATTTATGCCACAATAGGCAAAAAAGTATTGATATTAGATTTAGACTTATCGAGTGGATGTGTTGCTGTTTCATTAAATAAATCTTATGAGAAAACAATATATAACTTTGTAGATGACTATAACAACAATCGTTTTAAAGATTTTTCTACATATGTCACACATTATAATGAATTCATCGATTTCATTCCAAGCCCCAAAGATCCTAGACAAGCAACCAAAATTGATTCAAAATATATTGAAATCGCAATTGACAAAGCAATGAACTACTATGATGTTGTTTTAATAGATACAAATCATCAATTGAGTGAGATGAATTTAGTTATTTTAGATACTGTAGATTCCATTTTATTTGTCATGCAAAATGATCCAATGGATTTAAAAAATATGAAAAGCTTACTTTCTATTTTTCGCGATTTAGAGAAAACAAATTATAAAATTCTTTTAAATAACTCAAGAGATCCATTCAAAAAATATTTTACGCTTTTTGATATGAAAAATGTTTTAAAGGCGAATATTGATTATTCCTTGAGCAATGAATTTTATTTAAAAAATGTTGATTCTTATATTATGAATGGCGAGATTATAACGCTTCATCCAAAAGCTGCAAATACATTTAATAAAGATTTTACAGCCTTAATGACCATCGCAACAGATATGTTAGAAAGTGGTGAAGAAAATGAGTAAGACTAGTTTAATTGAAGCTTTTAATATTGAAAGAAAAGCACCAAAATTTAATAATATTACGGATTATGAAATATTTGAAGATAAGAAACTATTAGACGATTTAAGAACAAAAATTGTCGAAAACTTAATTGATCAAGAAATGCCTCAAGACAAATTATTAAATCAATTTATTAACGATGAAATCGATAAGACCATCGACGGCTACGATTTATCAAATCTAGAACGTAGCCATTTATATAACTTAATTGATAATGAAATTAATGGCTATGGACCACTTACAGAGTTACTAAGTGACAAAAATATTACTGAGATTATGGTAAATAGTCCAAAAGAAATCTATATTGAAATTGATGGCCAAATTATTAAAGATGAGAGTGTTTCTTTTATTAATGATGAACATATAATTCGTACCATCGAGCGAATGATTGGCCCTATGGGAAGAACTATCGATGCAAGTAATCCTATGGTTGACTCTAGATTAAAAGATGGTTCCCGTATTAATGCGATTATCCCACCGCTTTCCACAACCGGGCCTGTTATTACGATTCGTAAATTTAAAGGAGAAATGACTACAGCAGACGATTACATTCGTATTGGATCAATGACTCCATATATGGCAACATTTTTAGAAGCAGCAGTTCGTGGGAAATGTAATATTATAGTTTGCGGTGGAACAGGTTCAGGGAAAACAACTCTTTTAAACATTTTAAGTGGATTTATACCAGATGGGGAAAGAATTATTACCATTGAAGATGCCGCAGAATTAAAACTAAAAAGTGGGCATGTTATTTCTCTAGAGACACGTGTTACAAATTACGACAATGCAGGTGAAGTTACAATTCATGATTTAGTTATTAATGCTCTTCGTATGAGACCAGATCGTATTATCGTTGGAGAAGTTCGTGGTAAAGAAGCTTTCGATATGCTACAAGCTATGAATACAGGTCATGAAGGATCATTAACAACACTACATGCAAATGGGGCGAAAGATGCATTAAATCGTTTAGAAACAATGGTTTTAATGAGTGGGATTGATATTCCTCTAAAAGCAATCCGAGAATACATTGTAAGTGCAATCGATTTAGTTGTAAATATTGACCGTATGAGTGATGGAAAAAGAAAAATTACATCGATTTGTGAGTTACAAAATTTTGAAAATGGCGAAATTGAATTAAAAGAAATTTTTGCTTTCAAACAAAAAGGACTTACATTAAGCGGGGAAGTAGATGGAGAATATATTTTATACAATGATGAAGTTCCTAAAGTTTATCGTAAAATAACTGCTCGAGGAATCACCGAAATTGATGAAATGTTTCAAGTAAAAAAATAAGGAGGCGATGAAATGGAAAATTATTCTATCCAAATTTTGCTAACACAAGGATTACTTATACTTATCTTATTCTTGCTAATTTTCTATTTACTTCGTCAAAGAAGAATTATACGTTTAGAAAAAAGATTTGAAGCATTTTCTTTAATAAGTATGAAAGATCAAGAAAAATCAATTTTCGATATGATTCAAGACTTTTTATGGAATATGGTTCATAAATTTGCTAGATTATTAGAAAAAAGTGTCGTTTTAAAAAAATATAGTCTTCGTTATGAAAAATTTATCGCCTTTGAAAAAAAAGATAAAATTAGAGGGCTAGATTACATAGCGATGAAATGTTTACTTGCTATAGGTATCGTTGCACTATATTTTATAACAGCCATGTTTCAAGTCGCAAATATTAAAGCAATTGTTGCCTTGCTAATATTTTTGTTAGGTTTTTTCTTACCAGATATTTTTTTGCAAATTGCATACCAAAAGAAAAGAAAGAAAGTGGAAGAAGATTTATTGAAAGCCATTATCATGATGAATAATAGCTTTAAATCTGGAAGAAATATTATGCAAGCAGTCGAAATTGTTAAAAATGAGTTAGACGGACCAATTAGTGATGAATTTAAAAAAATTTATTTAGATATGACATATGGTCTTAGTATTGAAGTTGTTTTTGATCGTTTTTATAATCGGGTGAAATTAGAAGATGCCAAGTATATTACAAGTTCTCTAACCCTTTTAAATAAAACTGGAGGGAATATTGTAAGAGTATTTGGAACCATTGAACGTTCCTTCTTCGATAAAAAGAAATTAATGCAAGAAATGCAAAGTCTTACAAGTGCATCTTTATTTGTTTTTCGAGTTTTATGTGTCTTGCCATTTCTATTTATTATACTTATATATTTACTAAATCCTACTTATTTTGAACCAATTTTCACAACAAATCTTGGTAGAGTAATGCTCCTAGTTACGATAGGAATTTATGCTTTATATATTTTTGTAATCAAAAAAGTATTAGAGGTGAGAATATAATGAAAGAAAAAAGTTTAGTAAGACGAATTTATTTAGAAAGTACGATAAGAAAAATAGAAAAAAAGATAAAACTTTTGGGAATTCATTGTAAATATAATGCGATTGATTTATTAAATTATCGTTTAATTAGTTGTTTATTTATTTTTTTGATTTTCCTAATTTTTAATAAAAATGGTTATATTTTAGCTCCCATCTCTGTCATTATTCTTCATTTTTTATCCGAATATTTGATTCTTGATTTACCGATTCAAAAGCGTTGTAAGAAATTAGAAGAAGAAGCTGTATTCTTTTTTGAAGTTTTGTCTTTAACTTTAGAAAGTGGGAGAAATCTAACACTTGCTCTTACAATAACAGCCAAAAATATTCAAAGTGAATTATCAGATGAATTTCAAAAGTCTTTAAATGAAATGAATTTAGGAAAAAGTTTTGCGGAAGCCATCCAAGATATGAAAGCAAGAATCCCTAGTGATACAATTAACAATGCTCTTTTAAATATCGTACAAGCGAGTGTATTTGGGAACAACATTGGGGAGTCTTTAAACAATCAATTAGATTTCTTAAGAGATAAGAGATTATTAGAAGTAAAAAGTGAAATTGGCAAATTACCAACAAAAATTAGTATTATTTCTGTAGTCTTTTTTATCCCAATTATTTTACTTGTGATTCTATCTCCAGTGTTTATAGATTTTGTGCTAAAATAATCAAAAGGAAACGGAGAGTATTGAATGATTGAAAAAGTAAAAGAACAAGTAAATGATTTATTAAAAAATGATAATTCGGGTCATGGAATGGATCATGTGAATAGAGTATTAAATTTATCTTTACAATTTGCCGAAAAAGAGCAAGCAAATAAGGAGATAGTTGCTTTAATTGCCTTGCTTCACGATGTAGATGACTATAAACTGTTTGGAGAAGAAAGTGGTAGAAATTTAACAAATGCAAAAAGAATTATGAAAAAAGTAAATATAGGAATAGAAGAACAAAATAAAGTATGTGAAGCTTTAAAATGCATTGGTTATAGGAAACGATTAAAAGGATTAATAGCTGAATCTGTAGAGGGAAAAATTGTTTCGGATGCAGATATGTGTGATGTTTTGGGAGCTAATGGTATTTTAAGAATTTTTCAGTATCATACAAAACATAATAGTCCATTTTTTGATAAAAATGTTTTTCCGATAGAAAATATAACAGCTGAGAAATACAAATTATGCTCCACTAGTGGAGTTTGCCACATATTTGAAAAGATATTAAAATTAAAAGGATTAATGTTAACAGAATCTGGAAAAGAAGAAGCTAAGGCAAGAAATCAAATAACAATTGATTTTTTACGTCATCTGTTTGAAGAAGAAAACGTACCAGAATGGACAGAATATTTAGAAAAATATTTAAAAGAGAATTCCATCTAGAATTTTTCAAATACTATAAAATTGCTTCTTTTTATGTTAAAATATTCTAGATAAGAAAGTAGATGAATGGAAATGAAAAATAAAAAGGGTTTTATTTTTGTAGAAACTATTATTGTTACAGCCGTTTTACTGGTTTCTTTAATGGTAATTTATACCCTTTATGCATCTACGATTACTGGAGAAAATCGTCGTCTTCGTTATGATGATCCCCCAAAACTTTATGAGACATACTATCTTAAGAAATATCTAGAAAGCTTTGATTTAAATTTATTAAAAGAAAAAATTAAAAACGGTAGCAAATATGAAATCATTTTTCGAACACGTTCTGATATATTTGGCACTTATTATTTTGAAGAATCCTTGTTTTGGGAAAAACTATGGTCTACTTTAAAAATTAAAAATATTTATTTTATGACTCACGATATTTCATCCATTACGGATTGTTCTTCTGGACCATCGGCAGTATGTTCAAACAAAAATCTCATTACTTATTTAAAAAGTGTTGATAACGCAAGTGAAAATCAATATTATCTCGTTGTAGAGTATGCAATGAGCAAGAATGGTGGAGTATGCACAGAGTCTGATTGCTTTTACTTTTATGGAAATGTTTTGGTAGGTGAATAGGATGAATAAAAAAGGTGTCACATTAGTAGAAGTAGTAATTAGTGTGGGTTTAATTGCTCTAGTTATGTTATTTCTTTTTAATTTACTTATCGATATGCAATATGAAGAGTCACATAGCTCTATGGCGAAAGAAAATCAGCTAAATCGTGCAGCAATTATAAAAACATTACAAACTGATTTTATGGAATTAAATTTAAAAAATGCGCAACGTAATATTTATGAAAATTATGGAGTAATTTTGTTTGAATTTCAAAATGGTTCGAAGTCTTTACAAGTCACAAATAATAAAGTAAGCTATATAAGTGGAGGAACGATTGAAGAAGCTTGGGTAATGGGGGAAGAGGGAGCCCAATACGATTATAAAAATATTGAAATTTCCAAGATTGAAAAAAGCGAGACATGTTCTACTGTCACAAACCCTAATAGTGGTGCAAGTGAAAATGTATGCTCAAGCTATGAAACAATTTTTATTCGCATTCCAGTAGTAACCGAAGCAGATGCAAATATTTTAGATGATATTGAACTATTTTATATGCGACGAGCAATTTAATAATTGAAGAGGAAAGAAAGAGAAGACAATATGAATTGTAAAATTATAAAAGATGATGAAATAATAGAAATACCGTATTACCAATTAGAAAGAACATGCAAAAGGATTGTGGAATGTTATATAAATGATACAAAAATATCGGATGAGGAAAGACTACACCGCCAAAAAGAATTTTTAGAATTTCGCCAACCTTACGATTCTTTCTCGCCATATTTTGACTATGTATTTACGAGACTAGATTATATTCTAGAAAATCCGTTTATGATACCGAATACGATATTAAAACCTGTTTTAAAAGATAACACGATTTATTACTATGCGATATTTAAAGATATGAAAGAAATGTCAAAAGATGTATTTTTATTTGTAGATGGGAAAGAAGAAAACATTCAAAAAGAAGTAATAGATTCTAATTTTGATAATTTACATAAGTGTTTCTTTGATGAATATGGCAACATGGCAACAATAAAAGGGATGCGAGAGGAACATAATTTTTGGGCAAGACCTTGGATACATGATTTAATGATGAAAAGTGAAAGTTTTTGCCTAGATTATTGTACAATAATAGAATTTGAGAAAAATTTTATTTCTCATGATTTAGGAGCACTTATCATTCGGTATAAAGGTTGGATTCAACATACCATCTATTTTGACGATGGAAAGAAAAGTATGGTGAGATATAGTTCCGACTGTTTATCTGAGTCACAATCAAAACTTATAGAGGCATTAAAAGCAAAGAATATATTATTAGACGGTTTTATGTTTGATATGGATGAGGAATCATTAATACACAAATGAAAATATGCCGGAAAGTAATAAAGAATTACTAAAAATAAATCTCTAAAACTTTATTGCAAACGAAAGGATTAACACATGGAATTTTAAATTTCTTGTGTTTTTTAGTCTTTTAAAACTGTTGGCAATCTTTCAGTTTTTTCAATCTTTTTCTAGTATTTCTAAGCGGCATTTCTCCCAACTTTATCCTTTTCTTTTAATAAGTCGTATGATAGAATGATTATGGTGGTTTAAGATGTATAATTATATCAAAGGAATCGTAGTAGAAGCGGATTCAAATTTTATTGTCGTAGAATGTGGAGGCGTTGGCTATCAAATATTTGTATCAAATCCTTTTTCTTTTCCTGAAAATGAAGAATCAAAAGTTTATGTTTATAATCAAATAAGAGAAGATGAGCATTTACTATATGGGTTTAAAACCAAAGAAGAAAAAGAACTATTTCTAAGACTTTTAAATGTCAAAGGTGTAGGCCCAAAACTAGTCATGCCAATGCTAGCAACAGGAAGTGTTGCAGGAATTATAGATGCTATTGATCGTGAGAATGTTTTGCATTTAAAAAAATTTCCAAAAGTAGGCGAGAAACTTGCAAGACAAATAATCTTGGATTTAAAAGGAAAATTAACTACATCATTAGAAACATCTTCAACATCTGGTTTTGAAGAACTTGTAAGTGTTTTAGAAGGTCTAGGATACAAAACAGCTGATATTAAAAAAATATTACCAAACGTGGATACAGCAAAAACAATTGAGGAACAAGTAAAAGAAGCATTAAAATTATTATTAAAGTAGGTGAGTTATGGAAGAAAACATTTTAGAAGCGAGCAAACTATCTAGCGATAATTTTGAGTCAACGATTCGGCCTCAAAGCTTGAGTGAATATGTGGGTCAAAAAGAAATTACAAGTAATTTAAGTGTTTTTATTGAAGCGAGCAAAATTAGAAATGAGTCATTAGACCATGTGCTATTATACGGTCCTCCGGGACTTGGAAAAACAACACTTGCCCATATTATTGCAAATGAACTAGGAGTAAATCTTAAAACAGCCAGTGGTCCATCGATTGAAAAGAGTGGGGATTTAGCAGCTGTTTTATCAACTCTTGAATCAGGAGATGTATTATTTATCGATGAAATTCATCGTATGCCAAAATTTATTGAAGAAATATTATATCCAGCAATGGAAGACTTTGAACTAGAATTAGTTTTAAATAGTGATGGGAAAAGCCGTAATTTGAAAATTGATTTACCCCCATTTACGTTAGTTGGCGCAACAACAAGAGCCGGAGATATTTCAAGTCCCTTAAGAGATCGCTTTGGGATTATTTCAAAACTACAGTATTATACGGAAGAGGAACTACTGTCCATAGTGGAACGAACAAGTAGAGTGCTTGGTATGCCAATTGCACCAGAGGCAGCTAGATTAATTGCAAGACGTTGCAGAAAAACGCCAAGAATAGCCAATCGCTTATTTAAAAGAGTAAGAGACTTTGCCTTGGTAAATAAGGAAGAAAAAATCAACTTAGAGCTAGCAGATTCTTCCCTAAAACGTCTTAAAGTTGATGAATATGGTTTAGACGCAGTAGATATAGAATACTTAACAAGCTTAATTACCAAATTCAATGGAGGACCAGTTGGTGTAGAAACAATTGCTACAAGCATTGGGGAAGAAGTTTCAACGATTGAAGATGTAGTAGAACCATTTTTATTACAAGAAGGATTTATAAAGCGTACTCCAAGAGGAAGAGTTGCCGAAGAAAAATCCTATGACCATTTAAAAATTGACCATAATAGTTCGTTATTTTAAAAAGTAGAAAGAAGTATTTTATGAAAAGAAAAGGTTTATTAATAGCAATAGAAGGAACAGATTGCAGTGGAAAAGAAACGCAGACAAAAAAATTAGTAGAAAAATTAAGAAACAATGGCGAAACTGTGTTTCAAAGTACATTTCCACAGTATGATACTCCAACTGGAAGAATAGTTGGTGGTCCTTTATTAGGAAAGTCTTACATTTGTGAAGGCTGGTTTCCAGAGACCTCTCCTAAAGTGGATTCATTAGTTTCCGCTTTATATTATGCTGCCGATAGAAGATATCACAAAGAAGATATAGAGCAACATCTTAATAATGGCGAGATTGTTATTCTAGATCGCTATACAGAATCTAATATGGCTCATCAAGGTTCCAAAATAAAGGAATCCAAAGAAAGATTAAAATTATTTCAAAAATTGAGTACTTTAGAATATGATATTCTAGAAATTCCAAAACCTGATATCATATTATTCTTATATATGCCATACGAATATGGAGAGTTTTTAAGGCAAAATCGCGCAACGAAAGAAGCATTAGATCAACACGAAAGTAATGCAGAGCATTTAAAAAATGCGGAACGAACATATTTAGAATTAGCACAGTTGCATTCTTATATAACCATAAATTGTATAAAAGATAACAATATCCGTTCAATCGATGATATAAATGAAGAGCTTTTTCAAATTGTGACAGAAATTATAAATAAAAACAAAGAATCTCTCAATTCACAAGAGCTTTCACTAAAAAAGAATGATTAAGTTATATCAAAAAAAGGAGGCAAAAAATGAGTACAGAAGAGTTTAATTATGAATTACCAAACGAATTAATTGCCCAGACACCATTAAAAAATCGTAGTAGTTCGCGTTTGCTTGTTATGGATCGAGATACAGGTGCTTTAGAACATAAGCATTTTAAGGATATATTATCATATCTACACAAAGGCGACGTCTTAGTTTTAAATAATACTAAGGTTATTCCAGCTAGATTAATCGGTTTAAAGGAAGAAACAAATGCTTCGATTGAATTGTTACTATTAAAAGAATTAGAAAAAGATACATGGTCATGTTTGTCACGTCCATTTAAACGATTACATATTGGAACGAAAATCTTTTTTGGAGATGGATTACTAACAGCAGAAGTATTAGAAAAAAAAGAAGAGGGCATGGTTGTCATTAAATTTATTTATGATGGTATTTTCTTAGAAATTTTAGACAAATTAGGTAATATGCCACTTCCGCCTTACATTCATGAAAAATTAGAAGAGAAGAACAGATACCAAACCGTGTATGCAGAAGTTTATGGAAGTGCTGCAGCTCCAACAGCAGGACTTCATTTTACTGAAGAACTTTTGGACGAATTAAAACAAAAAGGTGTAATTGTGACCAGTGTCACTTTACATGTGGGTTTAGGGACATTTCGTCCAGTGGAAGTAGAAGATGTTACCAAACACAAAATGCACAGTGAATTTTATCAGATGAGTGAAGAGACCTCCCAAATATTAAATGATGCCAAAAAAGAAAACCGACGAATTATCGCGGTTGGAACAACATCAACTAGAGTGCTAGAAACAATTGCTCAAACTTATGGTACATTTAAGGCTTGCGAAGGGAATACAAACATCTTTATTTATCCAGGATATGAGTTTAAAGCTATCGATTGCTTAATTACAAATTTTCACTTACCAAAAAGTACCTTAGTAATGCTTGTTTCGGCATTTTCAAAAAAAGAATATATTATGAATGCCTATAAGGAAGCCATAAAAGAAAAATATCGTTTCTTTTCCTTTGGGGATGCAATGTTTATAAAGAAAGAAGATGAAAATTATGGACATAAGTAAATTATTAATTTTTGCGATTCCAGAACGTGAAAATTTAGAAAGAAATTTAAAACAAGAAGTATATTTCAAAGAATATAGACTGGGAGACCGCGATCATAGAGATTTTTGCGAAGCATTTATACAAGAACACAAATTAGATCATAAAGGAAGAGGGCAAAGTCACATTGATTATGCAACTACGTTCTGCGAAAATGGAATTTTATTAGGATTTAATTCTGGAGCTCTTGTAAATGAGAAATATTTTTGTACAATGTTTTTAAACGAAAATCTTAGTGATTTTCAAATAAGTTTTTTATATTCTCAAAAGGAAATATATGAAAAAAAATTCCATCAACAAGAAAATTTATTTTCAACACTAGTCTATTCAACTGAAAGTCTGCCTTACAGAAGTGGTTATCCAAATTTTCGATATTTGAAAATAGAGGCTATAATTCAAAGAAACCCTGATGTTGGTAATGGCCAAGCCTTGTTATTTCAAGAATTAGAAAGACAATGCAATAAAAAAATATCAAATTACAGCCAACATGAAGATAACATGTTAAAATAAAGTTAGGTGAAGTGAAATGAAGTTGCAGTTTGAAGTAAAAAAGAAAGAAACAAATACTAAAGCAAGATTAGGTAAGATTACCTTTAATGGAAAAGAGTATGAAACTCCTATGTTCATGCCTGTTGGAACACAAGCTTCTGTGAAAACTTTAAGTCCAGAAGAAGTCATAGAAACTGGCGCGGGTATTACACTCGCAAATACATACCATTTATGGTTAAGACCTGGTGATGATATTGTTCGTGATGCAGGTGGCCTTCATAAATTTATGAATTATGATGG
>CAQRXS010000020.1 GCA_948874605.1 uncultured Bacilli bacterium
TCCTTCTTGTGCTAAACATGCATAACCATTTGCACTTCCACATCCTGTTATACTTGACACACTATTATCAGTAAATAGTTCAAATCCATCATCATCTCTCGTAACACGTTCTGTTATTGTTCCGTATTCTCCTTTATGTGCTTCCATGTAGTCTAGGAATGTGCTACGACATTTCACATTATACTCTTTTCCTTTTAAAGTGATTTTTTGACAATAAATAGCATTGTCTTCTCCATCACTATTACTCATGCCATCTGGCAGCTTAGCATTTACGAAAGAACCAGCTTTTTTATTGAATTCTCTAATCTTACTTAAATTTGTTGGAGTAAGCGTAACAGAAAATTGTGGTGCTTCATAGATTGATTCTCCATCCTCTTCAATTTGCTTTTTTGTAATAAGTCCTTTATATTCATTATTCCAATTCCATGCTCTAGAAGCTTCTACTCGATTTGTTGCTTCTAATTTTGTTTTGGCATTCGGTTGCATGTTATTCAGTGAAATTGGTCGGAATGTATAGCCAGAGCTCGATCCCCCAAAAATGCAATTCTTACATAATCCGATACAATGATCTGTACAAGTTTCTCCGTCTGGCGTTTCCATAACACAGCCAGATTCATCACAGGAACCTGTACATTCTGGGCAGTTATTAATATATTGACATACATATCCGCCTTCTGTAGTATTCGAAACCGACTCATTTGTACAAGTTTGCGTTTCTGGTAAATTATTAAAAGCAATCAATACACTTTGTGAGCTACCCATTAATCTACCTAAAGAATCAGAATTATTGAATTGTCCTACATCACTAAAAGTAAATTTAAATGGGAATACACCAGTGGTACGAATTAATGAAACTGGCAAAGCATTATCTGGTAAGTTTGTATACAAAGTACTTACACCGTCTTGCCCAACTTTTATCGTTCCATATGGAGAATATGTTGAAAAACTTGTTTCTGGTCCATATGTGACTTTAACTTTTTTGCTTTTTTCTACTCTGCCTGCTTTACTTAAATTAATATCGATAGTTGTACAATTCTCGGAATTACATATTACAAATGGTTTGGCTTCTGTAGGAACACTTGAAGATTGACTGCTTTTACAATTATATTGCTCATCAATTGCGTCTTTACTGTTATCGATAGTTTTTTCACAATATTTTGAATTCGAAGAAGTACCAGATCTTCCCTTTTCTATAAAAACTCCTTCTAAGTTGTTTAAATAATCTTCGTGATATTCAAAATCTACTTTTGGAGCAAAGTTTTGTTTATTTTCCCATCCTGTCGAATTTTGATTGCCACTTATTAGATCTGTACCAGCTGAATTTGAAACGACACCTGAGCAAGAGTTAAACAGTTTTACATGTGTATAAATTTCGTTAACTGTTGATTTGAGATTTGCTAAAGCAGAATTCATATTGTTTCTAAAATAGGATAAAGCTCGATTTAAATCTCCCTGTTCCCCTTCTGTACATTCTCCCCCACAACAGCTTCCAGGACAACTTCCGGGACCTCCGTCTTGATGCGAAGCTGAGGAAGTAGAAGCTCGATATTGAGCTCGACCAGAAATACTATAAATTACATAAGACCAATTAAATTTGTAGTAATCATCCTCTATTGTCTCTCCTGAACATCCATCTTTAACACAAGTACAGCTTATTCCACCGTTTTCCCCTTCTTCACATTCTTTTTCACAACATTCGCTAGATTTAGAAGAATGTTTTGTTGTTATGTGTTTGTAAATAGAATTAAAATTATCGACAGCATATTTCCATTTATTGTATTCATTCCACTGACTTATCATTTGTCTTTGCAAACTATATATTTTATTATTAAATTTCTCTTCATCAATGCCTTTTGAAGGATCATCCGCTCCACTGATATAGCAGTTTCTTTCTCCTTCTATTGACATTGACAAAGTAAAATAACCGCCACTTGTTGAAAATCTTCCAGCAGGCAAAGTAAAGTCCGCTTTCTCTTTACACCATACTTTACAATATGGATTGTTGTTAATTCCATCAATTGTTGACTCAAATGTATTATTTGCGGCGTCAACTTGTTTTTGTATTACACAAGTATTTACTAAATTTACTTCTCCATTATTACAAGAATTAGCATTATTGATATTAATGTCACTTATCGTACCTTTAATTGTGTCATTTGCGTCAACTGAAGTACAAAAAGAAGGAATTGTAACATCTGGAGAACAATTTACTTTTTTACATTGCGCATTATACTGTGATTCGCTACAAGGAGAGCCGTCTCCTTTACCTGGACTAGACTCTGAACAATAATAATTTCCATCTCCGCTTTCTTGTGGAGTCTCACAATGATGTTTTTCTGGACAACTAGCAGGACAGCTTACTCCCTCTGGAGCACGGTCCACTGAAGTTTGACTATAGCTTCCATCTAAATTTAATTTATTAAGAAGAAACTTTCCTGTCCATTTTCCTTGTTCGTTATATTCACAGGCACAATTATCTCCATCTGGTATTGGAATTCTTCTTCCACCATGTAAGTAGGAAGAAGAAGGATTTAATTGTACAATCATTTCTTGAGCGCGATTTCTTATAGATTTTAGGACGACAGCAGCTAAATTTGAAGAGGCATCTCGAACATCATATATTGAAGTTTCTACATAAAGTCCATAGCTTTGAGAATTATAACTACCACTTTTATTCACTTGAATAACTACTTGACCAGTTTTTCCACTTCCGCTAGCAGAAACGAGCTGGCACGAAACGCTTGGATTTGTACATCCTGCTTTAAACTCCGTCCAAAAAATTTTATCTACATCTTGAGCAGTCATATCTACAGTAATCCGCTCTCCACCACCTGACGAAGTACTTGTTACTTTAAATGTATACTCATCTTTCCAAATTGAAGTATCTTGTTCCAAATATTCTTCATATTTCGTGCCACTTTTTACTTTATCTCCAGCTGCCACTGCTTTATCATATATTGGTTTAGCAACTTGATAAGCACTTCCACTTTTGTTCCAATAAGTGCTGGAAGGATTTGAAAACAATGTTGAAATCAAATCCCCTCGGATTTTATATCCACCAGTCCCTCCGAATCCAACACATTGCTCATTGGATGACGATCTATTAGATGGTTGTTCTAAAGAATATCCATAATGGTAATTAATCCAACGATACACGATTTCATGAATTGCTCTTTCTTCGTTTGATGTGCCATTTAATCCTTCGTTTGAAAATGATGAATAAGCACTTGTCATTGCTACACTCCATGCTTGAGCTGTTTTGTTTTCATCATTTGCAGGATCCACTCTACGTGTTACTGTACCACCGTCATATTCTCCATCTGACTGAAGTGGTTCAATGCAATACGCTGGAACCAAAATTCCTTCTCCATCTACAGAACTAAAATTTCGAAACCCTGAAGGTCCATTTCGTATTAAATAAACATAATACAAGTTTATACCATAATCCCCACTTCCATTTAGTGGCATCAATTCACAGCCATCACGTCGAAAAGTATACTGTGTACTATCGATAGGTAGTGCCGCATGAACAATATAAGGTATTCCGCAAACAACTATAAAAAATAATATAAAATTCAGTATTTTTTTTCTCATATGATTCTACTCCTATGTCTTTGAATGAGCATCACAATCCCCGCAACCCCTATTACGACAACTACTCCAATTCCAACTGGTAAAAGATATGGTTTTACTTTCTCCCATAAGTTTATTTCTCTTATGGGGTCTTCTTGCTCTTCTTGTTTTTTCTTACTTTCCATAGCCTTTGTAATTAAATCATTTTCAGACATATTAATTTCTTCTGTAATATATTCTTCGCAAAAATATTCTTCTACATCTTGACAAGCGACAGAATAAGCATAGTCATTTATCTTTGGCGTTTTAACATTAATTTTTGTTATTTCTTCTCCAATACAATCATTATGATTCGAATATACAACAATATCATAAGAAACAATTTTCTCAGGATACCCGAGATTTATCATAATCTTTCCATCTTCACTATCTTCATATTTATAAGTCTTTTCAAATCCGTCTTTATTACTTATATTAATATAAATTTCTTTAGAAAGATTCATTATATATAGCTGAACCTCAGGATAATAAATGTATCTTCCCTCAGCAACAACTTTGGTATCTTCAGTTTCTTCCACAAATTCTCCTGTACGTATATCATACAGTCTTTCTGTTACTTCATAATCCGCATTAATATTGGCCGCGACTTTTGCTAAATTTACTTGTAATTCATAGTTACAAGTAGAATCGGCATACACAATTGACGTATAACTTATACACATTAGAAAAATAAATAATTTTATAAGAGTAAATAATCTTTTCATGCTATGCCTCCTACCCTACTATAAAGTATTGTAACATAACATTCTTTTTAATGCAAAAACAAACATTCTATAATTTGAAATTCTCTATTTCCTGTTAAGAAAATCTCCTTGCTTATTCCCCTTATTTATGCTATATTTTTTTAAGAATAGGTGTTGATTATATGAAAGAAACAAATTGGAAACAAATTGGAATAGGATTTTTACTTATCTTTTTATTTTATTTTTTAGTACCTTCTTTCGTTGGAGTCATTTATGGTTTCTTTTTTCCTTTAGAAAAAGAAATCCATGTTATCATAGCTACTTTACTTGCATATCTTTTCATGTTAGCGTTTCTTCTTTTTTATTACCGAAAATCACTAAGTCTTGAAGGAAAAACTTTTTTAAAGAATTGGAAAAGTAATTTAAAAATCGCTTTACTAACCTGGTTTAAGGCTTTGTTATTTATGATGCTTACTAATTTGATAATCATTCAGTTAGCTGGAAACATTGCTGAAAATGAAGAAACGAATCGAACTATTATTTCTTTATATCCCATTTTTTCTTGTATTACGATGATAGGTCTTGGCCCTTTTATGGAGGAACTTTTATTTCGAAAAGGATTTAAAGATGCGTTTAAATCGGAAACTACTTTCTGTCTTTTTACAGCTTTCCTATTTGGATTAGCTCATGTATCTAGTATCATAGATTTTTCCAATCTTGATGCATTTTTCAATAATTGGACACAATTACTGTTTATTATATCTTATGGAGGAATTGGTTATTTCTTTGCAAAAAGTTACTGCGAGACAAAGACTATATTTACAAGTACAGTAACACACATAATTCATAATACGTTTGCTGTTGTGGTAGCAATGTTCGGAGCTTAAAATGGAAGAATTGCAAATGGAAGAATTGACTCCCAAAAAAAAGAGTTTTATTCCAAAAGTCATAACATGTTTAGTAATTTTAACTTTTCTTATATATTGTTACATGCACTTTATAGAACCTAAACAACTCATAGTAAAAGAATATCCTGTCATAAATAAATTAATTCCTGATTCTTTTAATGGATTTAAGATTGTTCAATTTTCTGATATTTATTTTGGCGGAACTATTACAGAGAAAGAATTAGAAAACATTGTTACCAAAATAAACGAATTGAAACCTGATATTTTAGTTTTTACAGGAAATCTTTTCGATGAATCCATTCATTTATCCAATGATTCTAAGAATAATTTAAAAAATATTTTACAAAAAACAACAGCAAGTATTGGAAAATATTCGATCAAAGGAAATCAAGATTATTCTGATATTTCTTTTTTTGAAGAAGTCATGAAAGAAGCTAATTTTAAAGTTTTAAATAATGAAAATATCCCAATTTATTATAAAGGAACTACACCAATCTATTTAAGTGGCGTTCCTTCTATATCTAGAAAAGAACATGATTTGTCAAAATGTTTTATTCAAGAAGAAGAGAAAAATGCTTATCAAATTTTATTACTTCATGAACCAATCTTATTTGATGAGATAAGTCGCGATACTAATTTGGTTTTGTCTGGACATTCTTTAGGTGGGTTAATTCGTGTTCCATTCTTAGGGGGATTAATTCCATTTGAAAATACAGGAGATTATGAAGTCGGAAAATACGAGATGAAAAACTCTACTTTGTATGTATCTAGTGGTCTTGGAACTACAAAAGCTAATTTAAGATTTTTAAATCCTCCATCAATCACTTTATATCGATTATATAATTCCTAGCATATTGCATTTCAATATGCTTTTTTATTTTTTTCAAAAAAAACTATTGACCTTTTTATTTGTCAATAGTCTTGATAGCAACGTTTTCGTTGTTTTTTTATTCTATCTTAATTCAGGATGTCCCTTTTCAGCTATAACATCTAAATTCCAAATAGTTTCATCAAAGTATAAAGTGTCTTTATAAAATTCTTTTGTTTGGATTTGTTCTTTCGTAGCTTCTTTTAGGTTATCTTTTGTTTCTTCATTTACTCTACTAAATCCTTGTGCTTCCGTATATTCATAACAATTTGTTATTGATGCTTTTACTGTTGCTTCTACAGCTCCTGCAAATTTATAAGGAAGTTTCTTATCGCCTTTTGAATCCGTGAATCCTTCCATTGATCCTAGAGCAATAGAATTTTTTATCGATGGTTTATCATAGATATTTCCAACTACTCCGCCATTAAATTCACTTGCATTAATATTAGATGTATAAGTATTTTCAGGTTTCGTTATATTAACTTTGGAAACTACATTTTCTATTGTTCCACCTTTTTGAGAGGCGCCTACTATTCCACCATTCTCTGTTGTAGTAACTTCCATGTTTCCTTGTACAAAAACATTTTTTATACTTCCATTGAATTTTCTGCCTATAAATGTTGAAACATACACTCCAGTTGCTTTAACATTTGCATCTTTTACTGATATATTTTCAAACAATGAATTGGTACTTCCGTCTCTTTCCCCATCTTGTCCTGAGATAACGGCAACATTATTAGCTCCAACTAATTTAATACCTTCAAATCTCATATTTTTTAACGTTGCGCCACTCGTTTGATTTGCAAACGCAGTAGCAAAATTATCTTCGGTTTCATTTGAGAAATTTTTAATGTTTATGTTTTCTATCTTTCCATTAAATTTTTCAAATAATGATAAGTTTTTCAAGTTAGAAAGGGTATGACCTTTTCCATCGATTTGACCTGTAAATGTTCCAGTTACAACAGCAACCGAACCAGTGTAACCAGTAAAGTCTATATCATTTTCTATAGTAAATATTGCACCCGGATTTTCTTGTAATTTATTTATATCTGATACGCTTGAGATAGTAAATTTTAATCTTTCTGCTGTACAATTTTTATACGTAACTGTGCTTACATTTCCGCCAATTAAACTTATATCATTTCTTGCGCCAAAGAATATTTTTAAATTTTTTGCACTAACATCTTCAATGATACTATATTGCGTTGTTGCAGCTAATGCTCCTTGATTTGTTATATTTTCTGGAATATTTGTATTTTCAAGAATTAGATTTTTCACATAACCAAATCTTATTTTGGTAAATATTGGTATAGTGTTTCCTGTTATTTTGTGACCATTTCCGTCTAGTTTACCCATAAATGTTTGTGTTACATTTGTTGTCATTCCAGAGAAATCGATATCATTATCAAGTACATAATATCCATAAGGTTGAGCATTCATTTTTTCTACTAATTCTTGTGCTGTTTTTATATGTGTTACTTCTAAATCTGTTCCATATGGATCAGCTACAAAGTCGTTCGTTACTCTTTTTAAATAATGATAGAATATTTTTCTAAGATTTGTTCTCTGTGATATATTTCTATCGTTGTTATTCGCATCATTTATTAATGCTTCTGTGTATTTTTCTATCATATAATCAATATCTATATATTGATTATCAGCATTACTTGTAATATTTCCATCTGTATTAGTTATCTTAAACGCTTCTTCAATTTCAGCGTATCTACTCATTTTATATTCTTTCCAGTTCATAGCTGTACCAGTTTTTGCTTTTGTAATTTTCTGAATGGCATTTAAGTCATTTGAGCTTTGTCGACTACCATATATGACATAAGCGTCAACGCCGCCATATCCAAGCATTTCAAAGAAATTACGTTTGGTTGACATACTATCTGTCTTTCCACTATCATTGTGTCCAATATACCAACGAGTTACCATAGCAGATTCAAATCCATAATCATCTGGTCCCTTACTAGTAATAAGTTGTGTACCTGTTTTAAGCATATATCCCCAAGCATTATTTGGTCTTAAAATTATTTTATTGTCCCATAATGATTCAAGAGTAGTTAAATTCATTGCTTCTGCCTGTGCTACATCTATTGTTCCCCATTTTGTATTAGAACCAGTTTGTGTCATACGAGTTGCTATTTTTGCTTGCTCTTCTGGTGTTAACTTTATAAAAGCTTGTGCTTCTACATAGTCTAATATATCAATTGCATTTTGTTGTCCTTTATAATAATTTTCTAATTTTTCTCTTGTATCAATTCTTTCTGGTGTTAAATTTTGAGTCGATAAACCTTCTTTATTCAAATAGAATGATGTATTGAAGTATAATGGTGCAATGTTTGCATCTTCACTCCACTGACGCCATTGTTCCATATGCCCATTTGCATATTCTTCAAGTCCAAATCTTAGGCCTTTACTAAACATTATCATTTTATCAATTAAAGCGTGTTGATATTCATGTGTGTATGTACTGTAATTATTAAGTGCATGCTGCCCAATAAATTGTACAATTCCATTTCCTCCACCTACTCCAGCGACAGTATTTGAATTATACGGTACCCATAAATTAACTACTTCATTAAAGTTTTTAAGAAATAAATCTGTTGTTGAACCTTTTTTAGCATATTGATATTCCGTTATTGGTCCTAGTCCAGGAATATTGGTTGATTTCGTTAGAATTCTATTTGTATCATTTATCTTCATACAATAATTATTCCATTTTCCACGATCAAATGTGCCTGCTAGTGTAGTTAAATGATTTTTAACTAAATTACCATGATTATTCAATGTTGCTTTCAATTGATTTCTACCCGACTCTGTATTATTCATCACATATGCTCTCTGTGATCCTACTGCAAACATTGTTGGAGCAGAGAAAATATATCCTGAATATTTAGGAACAGTAATTAACGGAAGGATATAGCTAGGCCATCTTTTTAATTGACGCCATGCACGATATTCTAATTCTGGATATTTATCTATTTTTAATTCTAATAAAGCCTGTCTTTCTCCCATATATTCTGTAAACCAATCATTTACATCTGTGTAACCACCAAATTTGGTCATGATACCTTCTAAGAAATATATGATTGTTGAACTTCCTGTATATTTTTGGAGTTGGTTTTTAAAGAAAGCATCTGTTGCACTATATCCTATATTTCCTACGAATACTTCATTTATTACATTTTCTAAAGTCATTGTTTTATTAAATGATTTTCCATGGAAAAGCATTAAATCTGATACTTTTGTTCCTCTAATATCAAAGTTATACCATTTATAGTAATAATTGTATCCGTATATTATCTTATTTAGAGCTTCATTATCAATTAATTCTTGTTTCAACATCTTTGATAATATTTCATTATCAATTGATAATGCACCACTACTATTATTTTGTAATATTTGTAAAGCAATATTTTCAGATTCTGCTTTTGTTGTTTCATTAAAGTAATCTTTATATATTCTGCCATCACCTGCTGTAGTTAATGGATCTAATTTCGCACTATAATCTAATCCTTTTATATAGTTAGATATTTCTTCAACTATTGCTTGATTTTCTTTTACAATATAGTTGTCATAAGCATATGCTAAATCTAATTCTGGAATATTATATATTGCTATACTTGGTTTATTACTTTCTATTTTTGTTTTTTCCTTATCGTATTCCACATTATATTCTTGAACTGAGTAATCGTTAAATACTATTTT
This sequence comes from uncultured Bacilli bacterium, assembly GCA_948874605.1. Next base: position 9,807 of record CAQRXS010000020.1, read on the forward strand.
TATACTTGTTATTTTATCATAATTTTGTGTTGTTAAATAGGTTAATAATTGCCCATTACTATACGGTAGTACATGATTTATTATTTTAGTATTTAAGATGCTATCAGATTCAATCTTTTTTCCATCTATTACAAGATATTTTGCTTCATAATATGGCATTAGTTTATTTATATTATGATAAGCTATTTCTTTTGATGAGTTAAATCCTGATATATTTTTAACTCTGTCGTATTCTGGAATATAAATATCTGTATTTTCTGATTTCGATGAATTTTCAGATATTTCGTTTTTTGCTACGCCATTTTCCAGTTTTCCATATGTAACTTTTACGCCATTGTGTTTTGTATTATTTTCATATTGGATCGCATTATCATAGTCTAATAACAATTTTACTTCATTTTCTTGAGTTATTTCTGCTTCTTTTATATTTACATAGAAAGATGGCATTTGTTTCGTTTGTACTTTTACAATATAATCACTTGATTTAAAATTTTCAACTTCTTCTTGTGTTAGCGAATCTGCTTCAACAATTTTGTCTTCTGTTGATTTTTTATATAATACTATGCCTGTAATATCTTTTATTTCAAATAATCTTTTAGCACTTATATTGATGCTTTCTGAAAGTAAAAGTTGATTTAAATATTCGTTATCACCTGTTGTAATTTTATTACTATCTAAATCATAATTTGCAAGAACTTTTATTTCATATTCTTCCTGTGTATTTTTTGTAAAGCTAACTCCAGTTTTATCTCCTGCAAATGCTTCTTCTTTTACTTTTTTTCCGGTTTCGTCTGTTATTATTATTGTTCCACCTGTGATTGTCTTTTCAGGGTCATTTACTTTAAATGAAACCTCTACTGTATTGTCTTCCTTTTCTTCGTATCCAAATTCTGTTATGGTAGGTCTTAATTTTAATATACCCACTTTTGTTACATTATTTTCTGTTAATTCTAATTCTTTTGTATTATTTAAAATTACTTTTTGGATTACTACTTCTTTTGGACCTGGTTCGGAAAAGACTGTAATATTTGCTTTATAGTTATTGCCTTGTTTTTCTAATGCATATTCAATGCCATTAACAACAACTTTTATAGGATAGTAAGATGATTGACTTGTGAAATCAAAACTTAATGTTGCTTGCTGTCCTCTTTCAAAATATACTGTTTCAGTAGTTCCGTTATAAGTTTTTATGTTACTTATACTTGGTTGATAGTCAGAAATCACTTCTATGTTTCTTGTTTCTATGATTTCATCTATTACTTTGTTATCTTCTTCTGGCATACCGGCTGAATTGCTATCTAAATCATAAGTGGATTTTATTTCTAATGTATATTTTACATCTGGTTCAATAGTAAATGTCAATGTATTTTGTCCTTTTACTATTTCCTTTTCTTGTGAAACACCGTTAGAAGTCAAAATTGCTTTTCCACTTATAAAGGCATTTTCATCATCTTTTACATTAAAGTTAAATGTTACTTTTTTCTCAAGTACGTTATCTATTTGATTAAAATTCTCTATAGTTGGTTTATCTTTTAATATATCGATGTTTGCTTTGTGATTTATAGAAGCAGTTAAAGTTTCGCTGAAATAGATTTTTGTTGTTTCGATTTGATGTATACCACTTACTTTTCCAACCTCTAGAGTTACTTCATAGTCTCCATTTTCTAGTTTTTTAGCAATACAATTTGTATTATTTACTACTATACGTTTTATCTCTTCTTTGTTTGTTTTTAAACTATAAGTTATTTTTAATTGTCCACCTTTTTCCAAGTAATATTTATTGAAATTCACATTTTTAATTTCTACTTTTGGTAACGCTTCTATTTCTTCTTCTTTCACTAGACTATCAATTACAGTATCCGAATCGTTTCCTGTTAAATTGTAATTCATTTTTACTTTAATTTGATATTTTGATGTTATTTCATTATTTGTACTTATGAATTTACTAATGATATTCTGATTATCTTTTATTTCTTGAGCTGATAATTTTAAATGATTTATTTCTTGCCCTTGGGCATTTAACAATACTATATTAATCTCTGATACTGCTTCGTCTTCATCCATTAATTCAAATACGACTCTAACTGATGTTTCGTTTTCGATTGTTGTAAAGTTTTCTATATTTGGACTTCTTTTGATAACATTTATTGTTTGAGTATTATTTTCTTTTAATTCAAATTTTTTACCATTTGATAATATTACTTCATCAATACTTATTATCTTTTCTCCTAGTTCAGTAACAGAATCAATTTTTGCTTTATATGTATTTCCATTTTGTTCTAAGATGTGGTCTATTCCATTTATTTTTACATGCAATGGAATATATTTCGTAGAATTTGTACTTTCAAAAGATATTTCTATTTGATCATTTTTACTGAAGGTTGTTGTTTCTTTTCCATCTTTTAAGGTCTTTATGTTAGATATATTGAAATTATAGTCAACTATGAGTTGTAGCTCTTTTTCATAAAGTTCATGATTTAAATGATTCTCTTCGTTTTCTAATGTATTGGTATCTAAATCATAATTTAACACTATTAAAACTTGATATACTTTATTCTCTTCGACTTCGATTTCAATGCGGTTTTTCCCAATTTGTAGGTTTTGACTTGCTACTATTGTATCTGCATCAGAAATTTTTATTGTTGAAGTTGTCATACTGTAATCTTTATCTTCCACATCAAAATTGATTATTAATTTTGTATTATCTATATCTTCTTCGACTGTATAATTACTAATTGTTGGTTTTTCTTTTAATACATCAACGCTTATTTGATTATCTAACTTGATTTTTTTGTTATTATCTAGGTGTGCTTCTGTTATTTTATATGTTTTAACGCCTGATATTTCTCCAACGTTTAGGTTGAAAGTATATTCCAAATCATTATTTGGTGTTTTTTTAACTTCATATTCTTTTCCATCTATGAGTAATTTTTCTATGTTTGCATCATAACTTACTTGAGCATTAAATGAAATTGTTATTTCATCATTTTTATTTGGATAGTAATTGTTTGTATTTAAGTCTGTGATGTCTACTTCATATTCTAATGTATTTTCAAGTTTTTGAATTAAAAGACTTAAATCATTAACAGTGATTTTCCCATCACTATTCATATCTGCGTTTTCTAATTTTTCACTTGGTAATTTTTCCAAATCTATTAAATGTAATTCCAACAAACTTACATCTGCATAATCTATTTTGGCATCACCATTTAATTCTCCTCTTTGAGCGAATGTAAGAGCAAATACTACAGAAGTTCCTATAAATTCCATACATAGTATTCCTGCTACTAAGAATGTCATGTATTTTTTTCTGTTTTCATTTTGTTGATTATTTTTTGTTTTTTTTCTCTTATTTAAAACTATCGTAACCACAACTATTCCTTGTAGTAATATAAAAATAATTAGTCCAAAATACATTTTTAATGGTTTTTTTATTTTTTCTGACTGTTCTTGATTTTCTGGTAATTTATTTGTTGAGTCTTCAGTTTCAGTGTTGCTATTATTTCCTTGATTGTTTTGAGAATTATTGGTTTGGTTATTATTTCCGTTTGAATTATTTATGTTGGGATTTGAAGGTGTCTCTATTTCTGTATTATTTGTACTTCCCCCATTATTATTTCCATTTGAATCAATACCAGAATTATTGTTATTCCCTTGGCTATTGCTGTTTGAATCATTATCTGGGTTTAATGGTTTCTCTGGTTTAGTTATGTTTTCATTATTGTTATCATTCGAACCATCATCTGGATTTGATGGTTTCTCTGGTTTATTTGTGTTTCCATCGTTATTGTTATCATTTGAATCATCATCTGGATTTGATGGATTTTCTGGTTCGGATGGTATTTCTGCTTGATCTTTTATTATGTTTACAGTTACTTTTGCATCTTGTACTAAAATATCTCCTTTTCCTTCTGAGGCAGTGATATTTACTAGTTTTATGTCACTTTTTGATGCTTCTACATTATCCTTTACTTTTAATTTTATTTTTACCACGTCTTGCGACTCTTTTATTCCTACTTTTCGGTACGCAACTATTTCTTTATTTAACGCATTGTATTTTAGTTCTTCCCAGTTATTAAGACATTCAAAACTACTTTGAACCACTTGTTCAAAGATATTGTCATCATATTGAAGTGTTGCTTTATAAGCATTTATTCCTTTTTTTATTTCACTAAAATTATCTAGTTTTAATGTCACTTCAACTTCTTGCCCTTTTTTTAGTTCACTCGTACCAGGATAAAAACACGAAAAAAGGTATTGACAAGTTATGAGGATAAAAAAATAA
>CAQRXS010000021.1 GCA_948874605.1 uncultured Bacilli bacterium
CCTACTTTAACTTCTAACTCATTTTGAAACTCTATGACTGGTGCCTTCGTATCAATTATATTTATTTTTATGGAAGTTTCCCATTCTTTTTTATTTTTCTTATATTTTATAGTGATAGTTTGTTCTCCTATTTTTGATGTATCTATTTTATCTTCCAAGTTGGTTATTTCATAGCCATTTTTATCTTTTATTAAATTAGATACAGAAAGATTATCATTTAATTCTATTTGTAAATCTGTTGTGAAAATAATTTGCTCTTCTTCATTTTTTATATATTGATAACCTAGTAAAAGTATTAATAAGATAAGACAAAGTACGCCCAATATTTTCCATTCTTTTTTTAATTTCATATACCTCACTACCTTGAAATCATTATAACATATTCTGTAAAAAAAATGACGAAATCTTTTTTTATTTTGTCATTCTATTTCTTTCTAGGTTTTCTTTTATTGATTCTAAATTGCATTCTTTTTCTTACAAATTCTTTGTCGGAGTCTGGTAAATGAAGTAGCCATTCCTTAAAGGCAATATCCTTTTCTTCTTGTAATCTTTTATTATGTATTTCTTCTAAATATTTTGGATTATTTTGCATGAATTTATAAATGTATTTTATTTTTTCTATCGCTTCCTCGACCTTTAACTCTTCTTGTTCGTTTAAAATATGATACTCTCTTAATTGTAACCCATATTTTTTTCCAATTATTTCGTAATACCTAGGATAAGAAGTTTGAAAAGAATCTATAATTTCATAAACTTTTTCATAAGGAATATCTTTTACCTTCGAAAAAAGAGAATATTCTGATAAATCTTTTCTTGACCACTCTAGTATCCAACTTGTTACTACCTCTTCTAATATACGAACTGGTCTGGCAATATTTTCACGACCTAAAAACATACAAAGTTTATGATAAAGTTTATTATTTTCTTGTTCTAATTTCTTTATTTCTTGAATTACTATCTCAAAATTCGGATTTAAATACTTATAAAATTTTAATTCATTTTGCTTAATATCATAAGAATATTGGTTTCTTTCATAAAACATTTTTAATGCCCGATTTCGTTCTACAAAGGATGGTTCAAAATATTTCAAGATAGGATAATAGCGAAGAACCCAGTTAATTTTATTTAATGTAATTACATTTTTTAACAATTCTTCTTTCGTTTTACAAAATTTGATTTTTTGTTCTTCTACTGGTAAAGCATTTACTATCTCTAATATTACTTGTTCTTCTTGCCCACAATATGTAGCCAAAAACATTTTTTCTTTCTTTGGTGGTTCTATTAATTTAGGCGCAGATTGTCTTTTTGCTATCGTATTTGTAACTTTTTTCGGTGGCTGTAATATAGATTTTGAAGGAGAAGGTTTTGATACTGGAGCAATTGCTTCTTTTGAAGGTTCTATAGTTTTTGAAAGAGATGGCTTTGAAACTGGTTTATTTTTGGATTCTTGCTTTTTTATCTGCTTAGAAACTGAAGGTTTCGCGACTAAATCATCTGCTCTTTTTTTCTTTAATTCCTTTTTATAAGCATTCGTGATCCGTAAATGGATATTCTGCTTTTTTTGATATTCGATAAGTTCTTGTACACAACAATTCTGAAAAATATTTTCTAATTCTTCAGAAGCTATTAAACCAAATTCCGTGTTTTGTTTACGATAAATACTTTTGTATGGATTCACTAAGTCATACTCTAAAGCTTCATTTGTTTTAAAAAAATGCACGATGCAAATTCTTAAATATTTTTTTAATTCTAATTCTTGATTTTCTTTTTCTATCTTTCTACTTTGACAACGTATTACAAAATGTTTCGCAATAGACTCTAAAATCATTTCCGGAATTATATCTTTAAAACTTTGATAATTTATTATGCGTAGTTTTCTTAAAATTTCACTTTTAGGTATCATATCAATTGTATTTTCTTCTAGCCCCAAAATATTCTTCATTTCTTCCTTTGTCATTTAATCACCTTTCGATTATTTTAACATAGTTTTTTCTTTTTGAAATAAAAATCTAATAGTTACACGCTTATTTTTTAATCATTCGTAATGTTACCATCTCCACTTACTGAAATAGCTTCTCCCAAGTAGGTAGACGGTGGAACAAGCAATGCTTTTAAAAAGTCTTTATTTCTAGCGAGTACTTCACGTAATTCACGGTATGTATTCCCATTATAGATTATGTCTTCTGCTGGAGCTCCTATTGCTTCTATTCCTAAACTTTTTGCTAAATATAAGGCACGATAAAGATGATATTTTTGCGTAACTATAATCATTTTTTTTACTCCAAATATAGCACTTGCGCGATATACACTGTCATAAGTAGAGAAACCCGCATGATCCATAAAAATATCAGAGCTTGGTATGCCAGCTGCTATTGCATATTTTTTCATAACATTTACTTCATCATACTCCGCACGACCATGATCCCCACTCATAATTATTTTTTTAGCATAACCTTGTTTATAAAGTTCAATCCCTTTTTCTAATCTATCTTTGAGCATAGGAGTCGGCTCGCCGTCTTTCACACCTGCGCCTAAAACCATAATACAATCTACATTTTGATATACGTTATTATCTACGAAATTATTTTTTGTTGAAACAATAACATATTCATTTATTAAACAAAGAAGAAAAATGCCAATAATACCTAGAAGGCAGAAATAACAAATAAAACTTTTTAACGTTTTTTTCATAAACATCACCTAACTCAAGTATAACATAAATACTACCAAACACTTCTTCCTTCTTTGTGACAATTTATTCACTTTCTGTTTTTTTTAAAGTACGCTATAATGAATATGGTGATGCTATGAAATCTTTAAGAATAATAGTTAATTTGGAAAACGCTCATGAAATACATCATCCTTTTAATAAGGACACTTTAAATCCAGATTTGGTTCATTTTTTATATGATGAGTGTTTAGGACAAGCAAATTCTAAAATTGATATTCATATTCTTTTCGAAGAAGATTTATCCTCAGAAGAAAAGGCTGTTATTCGAAATCTTATTCACAAGCATTTTAAAGAAGAGATGCGCGAAATACAAATTAAAAAACAGATCACACAAGTTTTTAATCTGTTTCTTTTCTTTTTAGGTTTGTTATTTTTGCTAATCTCATTTCTTTTATCCAATAAATTTATAGAAGAAATATTTTTAATTTTGGGTTGGATTGCTATTTGGGAAGTTGTTGAAAATATTTTATTTTCTGAATCAAAAGAAAATCTTAAATATAACCGTTATAAAAGTTTATCTGTCGCACGAATTTATTTTAAAGAAGATGATTCTTCTTTATAGGTTATATTGTAAATGCTTGGCCCTTTGATACATTTTCCAGTAATATCAAAGCGAGAGGCATGACATGGGCAATCCCATGTTTTTTCTATTTCGTTAAAAGTTAAAGTACAAAACATATGCGGACACGTAGTATAGACAATATGTTCTTTTTCCCCTATTTTATATTTGGCAACGGAACGCCAGTTCTTCATACTAAATGTTAAATTTTTAGGATACCATTTTTTCTTTTTATATATTTTGTTTTCCACGAAACCTTTCACATTAGATAAGAGATTGATAGGATATTGTTTTATTTTTGCTAAATTTATACTCCGGTAAGGATGAAAAACTTCTAAATATTTGTTATATTTGCCAAGAAGTGTATCTTTTAAAATTTTTGAAGCAATTGCACTTGTAGCCATTCCCCATGTATTATATCCTGTCGATAATAATAAATTTTTATCGATAAAACCAATAAAAGGAAGATGATCCGAAGTCATAATATCCTCATTTGACCAAAGGTATTCTGTATTTTCATTTGGACTAAGTTCAGCAAAGTTTTTTTCTGCATTCAGTTTATTGCAAATATTATGTGAACCTTTTAATACAATTTCATATGTTTCATAATATCTTTTAGATAAAATATTAGGATAAGTTGTAATAAAAGTTTCTTCTTTCTTAATAGGAGTTTTATTTGCCATAATATAGGATTTTTCAATATATGTGCGAGTAGGAAGAAAAAATGGAAATAATTCAAAAGGATAATGACAAGCCAAAACTACTTTCTTAGCTTCAATTGTAAAACCATTTACTTTACAAGAATACCCACTTTCTTTTGAAATTATTTCAGTTACTAGAGAATTTTCATAGATTTTCTTTTCTTTCTTAAGACAAATATTTGCTAGTGCATCCACATATTTTACAGGATTAAAAACATAGGTATCTTTTACACTTAAATTATTTTCCTGTTTTTCTACATCAATGTTGTTTTCTTTTAAAAACATATATTCTTTCTCTATTTGTTTTGTTTCTGTTTCTTTGCCATATAATCGCGAGGTCACTTGTTCTAAGTTACAATTAATTTTTTCTTTTTTTACGATACTTTTGATGACCTCTATTCCCTCTTTCTGAGATTCTAAGTATTTCTCTGCAGCAAACCGAGATACATCACTTTGTATTTTAGAATAAGTTATCCCTTGGAGATAATTGATTTTTGCTGTGCTTTTTGAGGTCACACCTTCAGCAATTTTATTTCTTTCAACTAAAGCTACTTTTAAATTTGTATCCGATAGTTCATATAGAAGGGAAACACCAGTTATCCCCCCACCTATAATTAAACAATCTAGTTTTAAGTTTTTTGTTAATGGCTTAAAAGTTCTTTCTTGTTTATCTCTTAACCAAATACTTGTATTTTTCATAATTTTCACCATGAATAGTATGGCTAACTTTTTAGCAAGATAAACGTTAAAATTTTATAATCTATATTTGATGAAAAAAAAAGAGTAAAGCTACTCTATTCACTATTATTCATTTTAAAGCTTATTTTTTTATTCTAGTCTATTTTCCTCATAAGCTTTTATAGCAGTTTGTAGCGATTTTTCTCCTTCTTTATTTTTTATAGGTGCAAATTCGTTTTTTTTATCAACCACATAAACAAGCATGTCGTCAAAATAAGAATATCCATCAAAAATAAACTTTTCAAATTTAAATGAGTTTTTTTCGTCTGTTTCTATTTTGTTTCCGTTATCATCAAGAAATTTATAATTTTTGTACGCTCTATGATATGGAAGATTTTTTTCTTTCAACTTTTCCAGCGCATCAATCCGAAAGATTGAGATGCCAGAAAATGTATTTCTGTAAAGATATCCTTTTTCATTTTTTTGTAATTCCAATTCTTTATCAATACTATTCAAATTATATAAAAAGGGATGCCCATCATATTTGCAAAACACATATTCATTATTTTCTACATTTTCTTTCAAAAAAGCTTTAGCTCCAACAGAATAATTTTTAGCTTCCATTAACCCAATAAAAATAGGATCAAATACTTGTGTTAAAATATTATCTATATTTACAATCTGAACGTATTTCATATTTTCTTTTTTCATATTATCTAGCATTCCAGATTCAGCTAAAGCAGAAAATATTTGACCATTTCCATCTGATACTAATAATATATTTTTTTTATCTTTTAAAACTACATTCCCTTTAATATCCATAATTGGAATTGTTCCTTGAGAAAAAAAATGAATTTTTTCTTTTGGATAAGTAAAATAATTATTTTTTTCAAAGTACTCTACAGTTGCACTATGATTAGCTTTACTCGTCATAATATACCAAGGGATATACACTTTGTATTTTGTTTGTATCTTTAATAATTCTTCTGCAAATATTATAAACATGCTCTTTTTTTGATTTTGAATTTGGAACTCATACGCTCCTTTAGGGCCAGTATAACCAAATCTACTTCCAGAGCCACCACAAAGAGTAATTAAAGCATAATTATTTACTATTTTTGATCCTATTTCTTCAAAATATTTAGAATCGCAATTTTTCTTTTCATAGTAATCTAAAGGTTGTATTTTTTCTTTTTTTATATCATCATCTTTATATGAATTAAGATATATTTGACGTAAATTTGAAAATGAAATAGCAGCAACTTGGTTTTCTAAATTTTCTTTTTCTTCTTCAGTTAATTCGTTAATAAATCTTAATAGATTTTTTTTATTTTCACACACATTAATCTACCTTCCTAATGGTTTATCAATTTCCTCTGGCTTAGGGATATTGGCTGCCCCTTGATGTATTAAAGATTCATATATTTTAAGTGTATCCATAGGAGACCGTGGATACATTCTCTCTCCATGCAAATTAGGTTGCTGTTTTCTAACAAAGTTTTGGTATACCTTTACAAGTAAGTTTCGGTATGGAACTTTTATTAATTCAACACTCGGATTCTCTGAATCCATTGTAAAAAGTACATAACTCATATATTCAGCAATTAGCCAATTATTTTTTGAATTTTGATTCTTATTTTTTTGTAATGGGTCACCGACACTACCAACATTCACAATGTATTTCTTATCTTCCTCTAAATATACTTTACTATCAGTTACGATTTTCATTCCATTAGGAGAAGACATACTTATATAGGGAATGTGCGTATGACCTGCAAATGACACTTGCGGTTTATTTCCATATAACATTTCATTTTCACTGACACCATTCGTTGGAGTATAAATTTTATCTTTTGATGTTAAAGTTGCATGAAAAAAGTTTAATAATAGCTTATGATATAGCAATTGCTTTTTTATCGGTAAAGAATCTATATACTCGATATTATCTAATCCTAGTTTTGCTCTCGCAAACTTAAAACTTTTATTTTCAACGACATTTTGATCGCAATTTCCTTTAATTAATACTTCACAGTTAGCTCGTAGAGCATCTACAACTTCTCTAGGATATGCATATTTTGTTATCATATCTCCTAGGCAAATAATTTTATCAACACCTTTTTTTTCCATATCATTTAATACAGCATAAAGCGCATCTTTGTTAGAATGTATATCAGATATAAAACCTATTTTCAAAATTAATCACTCATTTCTTATGAATTTATTATTACATTTTATTCCGCTCACTGCAAGAACATTCTGCATTTATTTACGTTTTCAAATGTTTCTAATATAAAAAAGATACTTAAGTACCTTTTTAAATCATATCTATTCTTTTTTTCATTTCTTCTAAACCTAAAATGTTTATTATATCAAATAGATTTGGAGTTTTAGACTTGCTTGTCAAAGCAACTCGTATTACTGTAGAAACATCAGCAACATTTCCTTTATAAGCATCTGGATTCTTTTTATATTCTTTCATGTTGGAAGCATACCCTAATTCATCACAGCAAAGTTTTACTTTATTAAACCATTCTTCCTCTGTGTCTGTACCATTATAAAACTTATCCATATAAGTGTTTAAAATATTTTTGATTTCTTTTAAATCTGTAATTTTTTGCCATTCATATTCTTGAGGTTTAAATTCACTATTAAACATATACCATATACCTGATTCTATTTCACTAAACATTGCAAAATCTTTACGAGGTTTTGCACATTCTCTTTCAATGTTTAAAGTTTTTAAGGCAACAGATTTATTTTCTTTTAAAATATTAGCAAAATGCTCATTATACTCTAAAGCCCAATTTAATGTTTTTTCATAGATTTCTTCTGCACTAATCTTGCTTAAATAATTTCTGGCAATATTCAATAATTTTTCCATATCGAACAGTGCTCCACTTGTACTCATATGTGAAAAATCCATTGGAAATTCTTGAACATCTTTGTCAGGATTTTCTAATGTCCATTCTTCAAAATTAGAATTGGCAAGCGTCATTAAATATATTTTTACTGCTTCCACCGGAATTCCTTTTTCTGAATAGTATCTTACATCTGCTTCAGGATCTTTTCTTTTACTTATTTTTCGACGACGACCGTCTTCTTCCTTTTGAATTGTTGCTAGATGTGCATATTTTGGAGGCTCAAATCCCAAAGTTTTAAATAACTCAAGATGAACTGGTACACTACTTAACCATTCGTCACCACGCGTTACATGGGTTGTATGCATCAAAGTATCGTCTACAGCATGAGCAAAATGATAAGTAGGAAGGCCGTCTCTTTTTAAAATAACAATATCCATATCATTTTCTGGAAATTCTACACGTCCTTTAATACAATCTTCTAAGATAATTTTATTTTCAAAATCCCCCTTGCTTTTCAAACGGATTACATAAGGAATACCAGCGTTTACTTTTTCTATTACCTCATCCATACTCATTGCGCGTTCTTTGGCAGCCCAAGGTCCAAAATAACCGATGCGTCCTTTTGATTTTGTTTGAGCTTCAGTAATAGTGGCTTTTTCCTCTTCCGTTAAAAAAGATGGATATGCTAAGTCCGAAATAATTAAATCTTTGACAAATGCTTTGTAAATATCTTTTCTTTCACTTTGAACAAAAGGCCCATAGATAGATTCGTTTTTTGGACTTTCATCAAATCCAATGTCGTAATTTGCTAAGGAATCTAAGATTAAATTCACACCATCTTCTACTTCTCTTTTTTGGTCAGTATCTTCAATTCGAAGAAAGCAAACACCATTACTTTGCGTGGCAAGCTTCTTCGCAACAATGGCTTGATATAAGGTACCAATATGGACACACCCTGTTGGACTAGGTCCTATTCTCGTTACCATTGCCCCATCTTTTAAATCTCTTTTTTTATATTTTTCTTCATAGTATGCTCTGGAATGTTCAACATTTGGAACTAAAAAACTCGCATATTCTTCTCTTGTCATAAAAATTCTCCTTTTTGTTTTATTTTGTTCTTCTATTTTACTATTTTTTTCTTTTTTGTCAATTTGAGATTTCTGTGTAATTTTTTTTACAATTCTATTTGGAAAGGATTCGTAATGGTTCCTTCTCCAGTTACTATTTTTACACTGTTTTTTAGATATACTGTTGGATATACGGAAATTCCATAGTAAGCATCATTTGCATCCATATAGCCAGATGTCATCACACGAAATACTTGACTTGAGAATGACGACATTGCTGTAGGGGTCATCGTCCATTTAGGGTTTGTTGAATCTCGAAGCCAGCTATTATTGTGACAATCACTTATTTTTGAACTCCAATCATAAATTGCAGTATTCAAACAAGTAAATCGGTCAGTTGATGTGCCACCGCTTGTTGCATAGGCATAGTCGCTTGGGTACATTAAGCCCACAAATCCAGTCCATAAATGATTTCTTTTAAGAGTATCATTACAAGATGACGAAGAATTGCATATTTTTCCTGTATTTTCACTTCTTTCTGACTCGTAGAATTTACTTGCAATTGTATTTTGATAAGTATTTGTTTGACCATCGTTTGAACCAACATTCCAAATTACTTCCTCTATGTAAGCTTTGGCCGCTTCTGATAGACCACTATTGGTGAAATCGCAATTTGTTGTTTCATTATGCCAATTGTTATAGCATACACCATTTGCTTTATTCCAATATAGACTGTTATTTATTGTAACAGTACTTCCAGAATCATTTAAATCCGTATTTGTTTCAAAATTTGGATTTAATAGTTTCATTAAATCAGCATCGTTCCAAGAATTTATACCATAGCCCGTATTAATAGAATTTTTAGAACTGTCCCAACTAAAATTTCCAATTGATGAAGCACGAGTTATTTTTAAATTCGTAGATTTATTTCCTGTGGCATCACTTATGTTATTCATAAGACCTATTATACGCCATAAAATAGGATTCCCAGCAGCATCACGATCACCAATATCAATATAGTTATCGGGATTTGCACCTATGTACCTTAAATTATGATCTACAGTTTCGTCATCTAGAATAATAGTATTTTCTTCTGATTCCGAAATTATATACTCTTTATTTTGTTCTTCTGGACTTTTTGGAGGTTCTTTTATATGGCTTGCCGTTACGGTAATTTTGCAATAAAGATTTCTTTTCATATATTCTTCTATTGATGGAGTATCTGAACCCATCCATAATCTTAAATTAAATGTTTTCGTTTCTTTTCCATTTAAATAGCCTATATCTAATTTTTTGGAATCTACAGCATTATTTAGTGTCGGTGTTACAGAGTCAAAAGCTGTAAATAATTTTGCAGAACTTACTTGTGTTTCTTCATTAAAAATCAACTTCATATAACTTAAGTCATCAAATGTTGTACTATCTAATACTTCTAGATTTATTTGATAGGATGCATAAGAATCGCAAGTATTTTCTATCTTAAAAGTATATGGAGTTAAAGATGCACCTTCTTCATTCGTAATTGGAAACGCATTTTGGAGGTTTATTGGATTCGCATCAGTGAAAGTCACTTGAAAACATCCTGTTTTTATCACGTTTGTTGTTTCTTGTTCTAGAGTTAGTGTCCATGCAGCATAACTTATTCCTATTGTACCTAATACAACTATAAGAATACCTAAAACCAATAACATTATTTTCTTATTTTTCATTTTTACATCACTTTCTATTCTAGACAATTATATCTTGAATATAAAAAAAGTGCAATATGACAACAGAAAAAAATATAACAGTCACGGGTATGCAAGAAATATTTTACCAATAAAAAAATAGACCTTTTTTGGGCCTATCTTTTTTATTATCTATTATTGAATAGCGTCTTTTAATTTAGCTCCAGCTTTGAATGATACTACATTTTTAGCAGGAATTGTCATTGTTTCACCAGTAGCAGGATTACGTCCTTCTCTTGCTTCACGAGTCTTAACTGAGAATTTTCCGAAACCAACGAAAGTTACATCTCCATTATCTTTAAGACCTTTTTCAATTCCTTTTAAAGCTGCGTCTAATGCACGTCCAGCTTCAGCTTTACTCATTCCAGCTTCTTCAGCCATAAAATCGATTAACATTTGTTTTGTCATAATAATTGACCTCCCTTTCAATTTATAAGGTGTTTATCCTTACACATTAAAATTACCAAAAAAATTATGGGAATGCAAGAAAAAAAGTACTTTTTTCATACTTTTTTACTTTATATGACAAACGCAATTAGGTTACTTGACCCTTTATTTACAATTTTTGTTACAGTTTGACTTAATTTATAGCGGGTATTTTCCGGCATAATAGACAGTTTGGCTTGAATTCCTTCTTTTACAATAACATCTAAACTTCTTCCAAAAATTTCACTTTTCCAGATACTAGATGGATCTGTTTGATAGTCTTTCATTAAGTAATTTATTAGTTCTTTACTTTGAAGCTCAGAACCTATTATTGGTTCAAATGTACTTTCTACATCGACTCTCATCATGTGAATACTACTTGCAACAGCTTTTAATTTCACTCCATAACGACTTCCCTGTTTGATAATTTCAGGGGTTGATAATTTCATATCTTTTAAAGTTGGGAATACTATTCCGTATCCTGTACCTTTCGCCGATTTTAAAGCTTCTTTTAAACCATCTAATTCTTCTTTTCCTTCGGCATAGGTAGTAAATACTTTTAAAAGCCCAGCTTTACTTGAAGCAGCATCTCCTACTAAACTTTTTAATACACTTTGATACAATGCGTCATCACTTTCTAAGCGAATGTTTACTACGCCATTTGCTGTATCTAATTTGCTTATGTATGCTTTGGAAATAATTTCAGAGTCTGTAAAATGATTCATGATATCTTCTACATCTCGAACTTTTGATACGTTTGTTACACTTTCTCTTATTTTCTCTAAATAATGTTTTTTAATATCATGGTTATTTGATAATACATGTACCCATTCTGGCATATCGATAGCAATATCCATTACAGGGAACTCATACAATGCTTCTTTTAGAATATTTAATATTTCTGGTTCTTCCATTTGTTCTACATTAATTGGTAACACAGGTACATTATAAGAACTTTCTAATGATTCTTTGATACTTCTTGCTTCCTCTGAGTTTGGTTTGCTACTATTTAAAACAATTATAAAAGGTTTGCCTATGCTTACTAACTCTGAAATAACTTTCTCCTCTGCTTCTAAATAATCGTTTCTTTTTAATTCTCCAAAAGAACCATCTGTAGTTACGACAATACCAATTGTGGAATGATCTCTTATTACTTTTTCTGTACCGATTTCTGCGGCTTCCACAAAAGGAACCGAATCACTAAACCAAGGGGTTTTAATCATTCTTGGATTTCCATCAGCATCTTCATAGCCTTGTGAATTTGGAATAACAAAGCCCACACAATCCACAAGTTTAATATCCGCCTCAAAATCTTCAACTTTTATTTTTGCACCACTAGATGGGACAAACTTTGGCTCTGTTGTCATAATCGTTTTTCCTTGAGCACTTTGAGGAATTTCGTCTAAACAACGCTTTTTTTCGTATTCATCGCTTATAGATGGAACGACTAAATTTTCAATACAGCGTTTGATAAAAGTACTTTTTCCTGTTCTTACTGCACCAACCACTCCTAAATAGATTTCTCCATTACCTCTTTTTGCAATTGATTCTAATAATTCTTTCTTATCCATTTTACTTATCACCTAAGAAACTATATGATATAAGGGATACTAACATGACAAAAATGATTTAAAAACATGATATTTTTTTAAATTGTATCTTTTTGTGATTTTTTTATCACATATACCTACGATTAATTGAATAATTTAATTTCTTTTGCGAAAATACGTGTAGGTGATGTGAATGATATTCGACAGATTAAGAGAACTACGAAACGGTGCAGGAATTACCCAACAAACTATCGCCGATATTTTAGAAGTAAAACGCGCTACATATGCTGGTTGGGAAACAGGAAAAGATATTATGCCTTTAAGACAGTTAAATAAAATTGCAAATAACTATAAAGTTAGTTTAGATTATGTTATTGGACTTAACAATGATAATAAGAAAATGAAATCTAAAATTGGCAATGTTATTGATATTAATTTGGTATCTGAAAATCTAAAGAAATGTCGTAAAGAAAAACAACTAACGCAGAAGGATGTTGCGAAAACATTACAAACTACACAATCGAATATTCATAAATATGAAACTGGAAAATGCTTAATTACTACTATGTATGCGATGGAGTTTGCTAAGCAATATAAATGTTCTCTTGATGAAATACTTGGAAGAAAATAGCTATCAAAAGGATAGTTTTTTTCATAAAAAAAACTCAAAGAGCTATAAACTTAAATTAAATGGTTTCTCTTGAGTTCCTATTCCATTGTCGATTTTAACATCGGATTTTAAATATACAACTGGAGAAATTGCTAATGATGCATAAACCCCAAATGTATTAATTCCAGCCAAATTTCCTGGACCTCCTATTAAAGCTATATCACTAGCTGTCAGTGCAAAGGGACTCATTGTCCATTGATTTTGACCAACTTTATATATCCAACTATTATTTCGACATTCTTCTGCTTTTTGACTTCCCCAATCCCACAGGGCATAATTTAAACATGTACTTCTACTAACATTATTTCCGCCTCTTGTAGCAAACCCGTAATCAGAAGCATACATTAAACCTACTAGCCCTATCCAAACAGTAGAGTGATTTGAGTATACATCGCTACTGCGCTCATAAGTATACCAATGCTTGGATAAACCATTTGTATCTAATTGAAATGCTCGTGCTCCACCAATGTTCCATATTGCGTTTGTAATCATAGTTTTGGTTTCTTCTAACATTCCTATATTACTGAAATCGCAAGCTATACTAGCATTGTTTTTTCCCTTTGGGCATTGTCCATTTGTTCTATTCCAATAAGGTCCACTGTTTAGTACATTTTGTAGCTTACTATCTCGCCAATCATTGCTTCCGTATTCAGAAGTTGATGATCCAGTACCGGCAGGCTTGTTGTCCCAACTATAATTACCAATAGATTCATTACGGATTAATTTTATTCTTGTTTCTTTTTTTCCTGTTCCATCATCAATGTTTTCCATGACTCCAATAATACGCCATAACTCATCATTGAATGACACATAGTTATTCGGATTCGCTCCTATATATCTTAAGTTATTATCTGCTGTATTGTCATATGCAAAATCTTTATAGAGTTTCTTGGATGAGACTATATCACTTATATTTCCATATTCATCTTCTGTTTTGACATATACGGTATATTCCTCACTCAAACTATCTGCAAGTGTCTTGATTGTATCTGTTGCTACTCCATAGTTTAACTCGCCTACTTCAAACGTATATTCTGGTTCTTTTGTTTTTATGAAAGATTCTCCATCTAGGCTATAGTAAT
>CAQRXS010000022.1 GCA_948874605.1 uncultured Bacilli bacterium
TGGAAAATATTGATGATGGAACGGGTAAGAAAGACGCAAGAATCAAATTAATACGTGATAAATCGATTGGTGCATATAGTTGGGATTCATCACCTGCAAATATTAATTCTGGACAAGGTATTAATGAATGGAGTGTTTCTGATATTCAATCGGTATTAAATAATTATTATTATAATTCTTTGGATAATCAACTATGCTACGTTGAAGAAAATAATAAATCTACAACTTGTAATTTTGGGGCAATCGGTCTTATCAATGAAGTAAAAATTCTGATTTCAAATGCAGTATGGCATACTGGTACAAATGGTTCAAATGATCTTCAGAATAATGGCAAAGGATCGGCAGGCCACTTTTATACATATGAGCGTAGTAACAATAGTAGAAAAATTTGTTCTAATCCTAGTAATTGTAATGATAGTGCGCCAACCACTACAACATGGACTGGAAATGTTGCATTAATATATCCAAGTGATTATGGTTATGCGACTAGTGGAGGCATCAACAGTAGTAGAAACACTTGTTTAGAAAGTTCTTTATATTTATGGAGAAAAGAAGAACTACATGAATGTCGAGAAAATAATTGGTTAAATTCAAATGTTTATAAGTATACAATAACTCCATATGCTCATTATTATCATTCAGACGAGGCGCTATATATATCAAAAGAAGGTTTTATTGATATTTCCTATGCTAGACATGACATGGATATTTTTCCAACTCTTTATCTAAAGTGGAATGTCAAAATGATTAGCGGATATGGAACAAAAGAACAACCATATAGATTAACAATGTAGAACAAAACATCTTTAATTATTAAAAAGATAAAGTTGATAAACTAGATGTTTAGAAATAAAAAGAGCAATTATACTGAGATATAAAGTGTATTTTGCTCTTTTAGATGCCCTATTAATTTATTCAAGTTTTTATTCCATACAATTAATACTTAAGTAGAAATAAGAACTGATACATTATTAATTTAGATTCACTATAAGAAGTACTCATTATTTTAAATTATTTAAATCTTCTAAAGTAGATTATAAGAAATTAAATGCCTTATTTGCAAATAAAAGATATACGGAAATTGAAAATATATATTCAAATAGTATTATTAGAGCCAATAAAAATCACAAAATAGCATGGTGTAATAATGAGATTTCAAAAGTTAGAAATAGCAGTAGAACGTGAAAAAGCATTTATTAAGAAGTTTGAGATTACTAATACTTGATATAGAAACAGGTGGAAAAAATTAAGCTATATAGAGTATTAATTTGTGGAAGTGGTGATGTTATAATTGCTAGTTACGGATAAACCTAATGAATTAACTCTTTTCTTACAAAGATTTACCTACATTTTTATTTTTAAAAGTTCTATAATAAAAAGCAAAAACATGTTATAATAAATAAGAATAAGGTAAAGGGGATTTCATATGAATGGAATGGATGGATATTTTAAAGTTGACTATAGCAAAGCCAAAAGTAAACAAGAAGCGGTATTCCAAGGCCAAAACTATCGAATTACAGTACTGACAGAGCGCTTAGTTCGCTTAGAGTATAATAAAGATGGTATCTTTTTTGATGACTTAACGGAACAAGTTCAAAATCGTGACTTCCCGATTCCAAAATTTAAAGTCTCACAAGATGCAAAATATTTAGAAATAACAACGGACTATTTTTTGCTAAAATATCAAAAAGAAAAGCCAATGGAATCCTTAAATATCGAAATTGAACTATTAAATACGGATAAACGCTGGGAAATGAAAAACAAAGAAGTTAGAAATTTTAGAACTTCTGGATACGGTATTGATTTAACCAAGCCTGATTACCAAAAAGGTCTTTATTCCGTAGATGGCTTTGTTTCCATAAATGATAGTCCTTCTATGATTTTAAACCAAGATGGATTTTTAATACCGAATACTACTCCTCGTGTAGATACTTATGTTTTTATGTATCGTAGAGATTTTGGCTTATGTCTAAAAGACTATTTTGAATTAACGGGGTATCCAGCTTTAGTGCCAAGATATGCTCTAGGAATTTGGTGGAATAAAAGTGAAATATATAACTTCAATGATATAACAGAATTATTGCAAAACTTTAACCGTAACGAAATTCCACTATCGGTGCTTTTATTAGATGAATTCTGGCATTTAAAAGATGGAAGAGATTTAACCAAATATAAAACTGGGTTTACTTTTAATAGAAATCTTTTTTCAGATCCATTAGTGCTTGCCAATTATTTACATGATAGAGGAGTAAAATTAGGTCTTTCCATAAATCCAACCGAAGGAATTATGCCGCATGAAGACGCTTACGAACAAATTGCGAAAACCTTAGGCCTTATGGATAAGAGCACCATACCATTTAATGTCTTTGATAAATTCATATTAAATAGTTATTTTCATCAATTACTATATCCTTTAGAACAAACCGGTGTTGACTTCTTTTGGCTTGACTTTGGGGAATCAAAAGATTACGCTTCTATGCGAGCTCTAACAAGATATCAGTTTGAAAACTACAAAAGAAATGATGAAAAAAGAGGTTTCCTTCTTGCACGAAATGGATTAATTGCTTCACATAAATATCCGGCAATGTATAGTGGTAAAACTCTTGTATCATGGGATACTTTAAAACTGCTGCCGTATTTTAATTCCATGGCATCGAATAAAGGACTTTCTTGGTGGAGTCATGATATAGGCGGGTTTATGGGAGGAATGGAAGACAATGAATTATACCTAAGATATATTCAATTAGGATGCTTTAGTCCTATCTTCCGCTTAGCCTCTAAAGGTGGGAAATATTACAAACGAGAACCTTGGAAATGGGATGTCAAAACCCTAAAGATTGTCAAAGACTATATGCTCTTACGGCATCGTTTTATTCCATACCTTTATACCGAAGGATACAAATATCATAAAGTTGGGTTGCCAATTATTCAGCCTCTTTATTATACAAATCCTGCAATTTATGATGAACCAGATCATAAAAATGAATACTTATTTGGTTCCGAGCTTCTGGTCTCGCCAATTACCACTCAAAAAGATGTTTTAATGAATCGGACTGTTCATCGCGTTTACTTGCCAGCTGGAATTTGGTATGACTTTAAAACAGGAAAAAAATTTATTGGCGACAAAAGATATGTCACATTCTATAAAGACGAAGATTACCCAGTATATGCTAAATCAGGTTCTATTATTCCCTTAGCAGATTTAAAAGAAAATAAAAATGATACTTCAGTGCCAGATAGTATGGAGATACATATATTTCCTGGCAAAAGTAACATTTATAATTTATATGAAGACGATGGCATATCAAGACTTCACGAAAAAGGTTATTTCATTACCACAGCTATAGATTATAACTACTTACAAAATAACTTTACCGTAATCATTCGACCAACGGAAGGGAAAAGTGGCATTATCCCGGAAACAAGAGATTATCGTATTAGATTTCGAAATACCAGAAAAGCCGATGAAGTTATTGTATACTTAGACAAAGACATCTACGAATCCAATAGCTATATCGAAGATACTGATTTTATCGTCGAAGTAAAAAATGTACGTACTACAAGTCAACTATCCATTAATTGCAAAGGAAAAGATATTGAAATCGATGCAGTTCGTTTAATAAACGAAGATATTGATTCTATTATTAGTGACTTAAAAATAAAAACAACTTTAAAAGAAATGCTTGCAAATATTATTTTTAGTGATTTAGATATTAAGAAAAAAAGAATTGAAATTAAGAAATTAAAGAAAAGTGGCTTAAATTCAAAATTTATTAGCATGTTCATGAAACTATTAGAATATATCCAAGAGATTTGACAAAAAATATGTCATGCTTTATAATACTCCCCAAAACATGAGGGAGTTTTTTATATTAGAAAAGAGGGAAGGCTATGTCAAAAGAAAATTTTTTTTCATCTGAGGACTTTCAAAAAGAGAAAAAAATTGGTGATCTACATTCAATAATAAGAAGGGCAAATCAAACTAATAGAAGAAAATATCAAGAGGCCATAAGAAATTTAAAAACAAGAAAAGAACCACAAGAGATAATAATTCCAAGTGATTCAAAGAAATATTTTGAAAATACCAGTAAAAAAACCTTATCTACACTTGATATTACTTTTTATTCTAATCTTTTAAATAGTTGTACTTCACTGGAAGAACTGCCAGACTATTTACCAAAAAGGATAAATCCAAACTTTGAAGAAATAATGAATCGATTAATTGTAAATCTTTTAAAAGAAATCAAAGAATTTAATGAGTTTCTTGCTACTTCATCCTTAGAATTAGAAGAACGACAAGCATTTGAAAAAGAAAAAGATGAAAAACGAATTCTTATGGAAAGCCTGATTGCTTTTCGAGATAAAGTTGATGTTGTAGAAGAAGAAAAAGAAGAAGAAAGAAAAAATACCATTATTTACCTTCAATCCCCAAGTGGTAATTATTATGTAGATTCGGATGAAAAAAAGATTGAGATAGAATATTATAAGTCTTTCTGGGGTTTATTAGAATCAATTCAAAATGGAACTTTTAAAAATGTTAGATTCTTTTCTGCAAACAATCTATTAAATGGTTTAGTTGAAGTAAAAGATTTTAAAACAAGGATCGTTTTTCAACGAATTGAAAGAGATGTATATTGTATTCTTGCAGTATTCATGAAAAAAGTGGATGTCGATGCTTATTATAAGGAATATTTAGCAACTAGATTTTCGCGTTATAAACAGACATTGGAAGTAATAAAAAAATCTTTGAAAGATGAAAGATATTTAGAAAAAAATAATAATATTACTCTATCGCTACAAAGTAAATGGGGAGGAGAAAATTATGGAAGCCATTAAACAAAAAATAAAAAACTTTCAAGAAATAAATAGACTAGGAGAACATCATGTTACACAAGAATATTTGGCTTATCAAAATTTTTTAAACTCTGGCGTAGATATAGTAAAAGACAGATTCCAATGTAAATTTGTGCCACTTTCGTTTTTTCTTCTTTTGTTTAATACCAAAAATAATAGAAGCTTTGAAGAAAATAATGAAATTGGTCTTCAATTAGGAAAAACTGTTTTTTTTCAAGGTATAAATCCGTTTTTAGTAAAAGTTTTAGCTGAATTAAGAGAATATTCTGAGTATGAACTTACAATGCTACTAGAACTAGCAGAGGTAAAAGAAATTAATTTGTGGGAGAAATTAAAAAGAACAGAAAAGAGAAACAATGCGAAAAAATGCTTAGAGAACAAATTTGATATTTTAACATTTTTAAAACAAGTTCAAATTCCTATAAAAGATTTTTTAGTTTTACTAAGACTTTATAAAAATTGTTCTTTGATAGAACGAAAAGTTTTTGAACAGTTAGAAAATTATACGATGATATTAAGTTTATATGAAAATATCACAAATTTCTCCTGGAATCATGTATACCCTGAAATTATTAATTCATTTATGAAAGCGAATAACACAATTGTGGATTATGCTAAAAAATTGGAAAAAGAAAAAAAGAATAACCAAAAAAAGATTAGAGCAATAGATAATATATGTGAGAAACGAATAACTATTTTAAAACATTGTACGCCAGACACTTACCTAGAAATTACCGAAGAAGAACTCCAATATTTTCCTGATAAATTATTAGAAGAAATGGAAATTAAATTTTTGGAACACAATGAAAAATTAATGCATGAGTTAGAAATTAAATATAGAAATAAGCCTACAAATAGAAAACAAGAAATCTATGAACTTTTAATGAAATTTCAAATTCAATTTACCGAAGAAGAATTAAACATTCTTGTAAATTCAGTAATTACTTGTGAAGTTATAGAAAAACGTTTAAAAAAATATAAAGAGATTGATCTAACGGAAATATTAAAGATTCTTAGCTTGGAACAAGAATCATTCGAACTTTTAATAAATCTTCTAACAGAAAATGTAGTAAGTATAGACTTCTTAAAAAAATATATAGAAAATATCACAAAAGAAAAAATAGTCAAAATGCAAGAAACCTATTTTTTTCTAAAGAATATCGGCATAACTACTAAATATCTTGACGAAGTTTTATTTTGGGATCAAAATGACATTGAAAGTCAGTTTACTACTGCTCAAATGTATCAACTAAAATCCTATGATGGAATTTTTAAACCACATTTTTTTGACATGCTAGATATATGGATAGAACAAGGATTTTATTCATGTTTTAATCAAAATCCTGAAATAATAGATTTGGATTTTATCAACATTACAAAAAGAATGATAATTGGCCAAAAAATAGGTTTAACCCTATTCAAAGAAGATGGAAAACTTTTACCAAAGTTCTTAGAGGAAAAGAAATTCTTTATTAAAGATGAAGAGTTATTAGAGTATATTGAAAATCGTGTGCCTACTTTATTAGAAGAGAGAAAACCATACCAAATTGCCATCGAAAGTCTTGAAACATATTGTGAAAATTCATATACCTATAACATTGCAGGTGTTAAAATATCTAAACCAAAAGTAATAAGAAATTTATCAAGCGGATTAGAAATAGAAAATGCCATATTTTATGGTTCAATCTTAGATGTTGCTTCTTGTAAATCCTTACAAAATGAATTAGCGAATATTAGAAACCTTTCTTACAAGAATGTAAGAAATAATTCGTAAAAAATTTGTTATAATACTACTAGGGGATGAACTATGAAAAAAATATTAATTGTGGAAGATGATGAATCTCTTTGTAAAGAATTATTAGAGCTTTTACAAAACTCTGGGTTTCAAGGTGTAATTTTAAAAAACTTTGAACACGCTATGGAAAGTATTTTAAAAGAATCGCCAGACTTAATTTTATTAGATGTAAATATTCCTTATTGTAATGGGAATTTTTTACTTCAAAACTTAAGAAAAAAGACTACAATTCCAGTAATTATGGTTACCAGTAATAATAGCGAAGCAGATGAAGAATTATCTATGTCTTATGGAGCAGATGATTATATAACCAAACCTTACAATCCAAATATTTTACTTCTAAGAATTCAAGCAGTTTTAAAACGAGTCTCTGAAGTAAAGGATATTGTAAATTATCGAGACTCTATAGTAAATATTCAGAAAGGCATAATTGAAAAAGAAAATCAAGAAGTCATTTTAACGAAAAATGAAATGCTAATATTTAATTACTTGTTAACACATCGTGATCGCATTGTTTCAAGAGATGAACTTATGACCATTTTATGGAATAATGAAGAATACATTAATGATAACGCTCTTACTGTAAACATTAGTCGCTTAAGAAATAAATTAAAAAGTTTAGGCTATGAAAACGCAATTGATACAAGAAAGAAAGTTGGATATATATTATTATGAGACTTACGAAGTTCTTAAAAGATAAAGTGCATTTGATAATTCTCTTTTTCTTCTTTTATCTTATCTTTTTATTACTCTTTTTTGCATTAAAAATTCCAACGTATTTTGTAATTAGTTTCTCATTACTTTGGGCATTATTTCTTATCATAATGTTTTTAACAGAATTTCTTCGTAAAAAGAAATTTTATGATGAGTTAAAGAAAAATATTTCCAAGTTAGATAAAGCCTATCTTGTTTTAGAAACATTACAGAAACCTGAATTTTATGAAGGTATTTTATTGTGGGATGCACTCTACGATATAAACAAATCGATGAATGAAAAAATGAATGAATTAGAAAATCAAACAAAAAATTTTAAAGATTATATAGAAATGTGGATTCATGAAGTAAAGAAACCAATTTCATCGCTTACTTTAATCGCGCATAACAACCAAGAAAAGTTAGATCAAAATATAACTAGTCAAATCAAAAGAATTGAAAGCAGTGTAGAGCAAGTCTTATATTATGCGAGATGTGAAAATGCAAGTGTAGATTACTTAATAAAAGAAGTAGATATTGGAAAAATAATTCATGAAGTGGCTTTAAAAAATAAAGATGATTTGTTAATTAATAATATTACTTTTCAAGTCGAGAATTTACATTGCTTTGTCTTAACGGACTCCAAATGGCTTTCATTTATCTTAGAACAATTGCTTCAAAATAGCATTAAGTACCGTCGTGAAAACATGGAATCTATAATTAAAATTTCTGTTGTGGAAGAGGAAAAAAATACCCAAATAATTGTGGAAGATAATGGGCTTGGCATCTTACCAGAAGACATTCCACGTGTTTTTGACAAAACATTTACTGGTCACAATGGAAGAAAATGTAAAACTTCAACAGGAATGGGACTTTTTATTGTAAAGAATCTATGTGAAAAACTAGGACACAAAATAGAAATAACTTCTAAAGTTAATGAAGGTACAAGAGTAATAATAACTTTTTTTAAAAATAAACATTATGAAGTCATAAGAAAATAATAAAAAAATTAAGAACGCCATCACGCGTTTTTTTCCTTACAAAATTGTAATGTTTTGAAAAGACAAAACAATGGTAAAATAATCCTAAGAATTTTATAATGTCATTTAAGGAGGCAATTTTATGCAAAAAATTTTAGAAGTTCAAAATATCGAAAAATATTATGGAACGAAATCAAATTTAACAAAAGCTCTAAACAATATTAGTTTTGATGTTGAAAAAGGAGAATTTGTTGCCATTATGGGGGCTTCTGGCTCAGGAAAAACCACACTTCTTAATTGTATATCCACAATTGATCGAGTAACAAGTGGGCATATTCTTGTTAATGGTTTAGATATTACCAAATTAAAAGGAGATAGTTTAACGAAATTTCGGCGTGATGAACTTGGCTTTATCTTTCAGGACTTTAATCTTCTTGACACTTTAACATGCTATGAGAACATTGCTCTAGCGCTTTCTATAAAAAATGAAAAAATAAGTACGATAGAACCAAAAGTAGAAGAAATTTCTAAAAAATTAGGAATAGAAGAAATATTAAACAAATATCCATATCAAATATCTGGAGGTCAAAAACAACGAGTTGCTGCAAGTCGAGCAGTAATTACAAATCCAAAATTAGTACTTGCCGATGAACCCACAGGAGCTTTAGATTCAAAGTCAGCTAGGCAACTTTTAGAAATATTTGAATTATTGAATCAACAATTAGAGTCAACAATTCTTTTAATCACTCATGATGCTTTTTCTGCTTCTTATGCGAAGAGAGTATTATTCATTAAAGATGGGAAAATTTTTCATGAAATCCGTAAAGGAAACAATACAAGAAAAGAATTCTTTGACAAAATAATCGATGTTGTAACTTTGCTTGGGGGAGATGCAAATGATGCTTTATAAACTATCCCTAAAAAATATTCAAAAAAGTTTTCGCGATTATGCAATATACTTTTTCACTCTTATTTTAGGGGTTTCCATCTTTTATGTTTTTAATGCGATTGAAAGCCAGGCAGTTATGATGACTGTTTCCGAATCAACAAGAAGCATTATTGAACTAATGACTAATATGTTATCAGGAGTAAGTGTCTTCGTCTCGTTTATTTTGGGATTTTTGATTTTATATGCAAATCGTTTCTTAATGAAACGACGCAAAAAAGAATTTGGTATTTATTTAACTCTTGGTATGAGCAAACAAAAGATATCATGGATTTTGTTTATAGAAACCATCTTAATTGGCTTATTATCTTTAGTAGTAGGCTTAGGTGTTGGCGTATTCCTTTCACA
Source organism: uncultured Bacilli bacterium (assembly GCA_948874605.1). The sequence goes on from CAQRXS010000022.1 coordinate 9,617, forward strand.
GTGGATGAGCTTACTTGTTGTAAATCTATTTGAAGCAGACATGACGAATTTGCAATTTGTTTTTTCTGCAAGTGCTTGTATAAAAACATTAATTTATTTTGGAATAATTTATGTTCTAGTAATGCTTTTCAATACGATTAATATTAGTAAATGTAAGCTAATTGATTTATTACATAGTGAAAAAAAATCAGAGAAAATTAGCATGAAAAATCCATTTGTTTGTATTATTATATTTTTAATTTCAGCTGGAATGTTAAGCTATGCTTATTATATGGTAACCATAGGGGTAGAATCAGTACTAACTACTGTCGATAAAATATTTATTCCTATCGCTATGGGTCTTGTTTCGACTTATGGTATCTTATGGTCCTTATCGGGATTACTATTAAAGCTAATTCAAAAAAGAAAAAAAATCTATTGGAAAGGGTTAAATAGCTTTACCTTAAGACAAATTAGTAGCAAAATTAATACAACTGTATTTTCAATGAGTATGATATGCATTATGCTTTTTGTAACCATATGTGTCCTATCAAGTTCTTTATCAATAAAAAATTCCATGACTGCAAATTTAAAAACCTTAGCGCCAGCAGATATTGAGTTTTCTAAAGAGATGTATTTAGAAGAAGAAATGGTCAAATCACACTGGCTTTACACAAAAGAAATGATTCCAGATTCTCGTATCTCACTACAAGAAACATTAAAAAAATTGGACTATAATATCGATGACTATTTAAAAGATATAGTAGAATTAAAAATTTATGGAACTCCAAGTATAACATTAGAAGACACTTTAGGTGAAACATTTGATGAAGCACAATCAAAATTTCCTATGTTAAATACTTCGCTAAAAGAAGATTTAATACGCATAAGTGATTACAATAAAATTGCTAGATTATTTTCATTAGAAGAATTTACCCTAAAAGAAAATGAATATATCATAATTTCAGATTTTGATTCCTTTGTCGAAATACGTAATAAAGGATTAGAAGTCAATACACCTATTTCCATTGGCAATAAAAAATATTATCCGAAATATCAAAATTGTCAAAATGGCTTTGTTTTCATGTCAAGTAACCATATTAATTCTGGTATTATTATTGTTCCGGATGACGCAGTAGAAGAATCCATGCTAAAAAAAGAGGTTTTAACTGCAAATTATAAGACAAGCGATGAAAATAAGAAAAAAGAATTTGAAAGTGTTGTTCTTTCCATGGAAAAACATCCCTATAATAAAAAAACAAATTTAAGTGCAACTACCAGATTATCGATTTATGAATCAAGTGTAGGATTGGGGGCTCTAGTAACCTTTATAGGGCTATATTTAGGAATTATCTTTCTAATTTCCAGTGCAGCAATTTTAGCTTTAAAAGAATTAAGTGAATCAAGTGATAATAAAACAAGATTTCAAATGTTAAGAAAAATAGGGACAGATGAAAGATTAATAAAAAAGGCTTTATTTCGTCAAATTTTAATTTTCTTTTTGACCCCTCTTATTCTGGCAATAATTCATTCGATATTTGGAATAATATTCTGCAATTATATTTTAGAATCCTTTGGAACAAAAGGGCTTTTACCATCAATTATAATGACTTCGGCATTCCTAATATTTATCTATGGAGGTTATTTCTTAATTACATATACTTGCAGTAAAAATATGATTAAGGATGGTGTGTAATGTTAGTAAAGAGTGTCAAAGAAAAAAGTCTAAATCTAATAGTGCTTCTAGCATCATTTATAGGAGTGATTTTAGTTCGTAAATTTCTGAAAAAGAGAAAAGAAAACTTATAATTTTTATGACATACCTTTTTTCAATTCGAGCTTCTATAGCATGGTTTCCTATTCTAGCTCTTCTGTTTACTGTTCCTTTTTTAATAGTTCAATATCATAAATATGGTTCAGTAAACCTTCTTCGGGCAGTCATTCTTTATTCCTTTATCTTCTATTTATTAACAATTTATTTTTTAGTTATTTTACCACTTCCCAAAAAAAGTGACGTAACATATAATCCAAATTGCATAAAGCTTATTCCTTTTAGGTTTATACTAGATTTTTTAAAAGAAAGTCCTTTTGTATGGAATAACCCTTCAACTTATTTAAAAGCTATTGCAAGTCCAAGTTTTTATACAGTTATATTTAATTTCTTCATGACCATCCCATATGGAATGTACTTAAGATATTATTTTAAATGTAACTTGAAACAAACCATAAAATATAGTTTTTTTCTTAGTTTATTTTTTGAACTGACTCAATTATCAGGACTATATGGCATTTATCCATACCCATATCGAGTGTTTGATGTGGATGATTTAATTATCAATACGTTAGGTGGAATTATAGGTTATTATCTACTTGGTTATGTTCAAAAAATATTACCAACACGAGAAGAAATTGACCAAGCATCATTCGAAAAAGGGCAATCAGTTACAGGATTAAGACGAATACTTGCTTTTTTATTAGATTCTCTAACATACCTCTTTATAAGTCTTTTTCTATCTATATTTTGGCAAACTAAACAAGCCTTTCAAATTGCCTTTCTTATCTATTTTATATTTGTGCCATGCATAAAAGGAGATACGTTGTGGTATAAATTTTTGAAAATAAGTTTAAAATTTCCTCAAAAAAAGCTTTTAAGAAAAATCTTAAGAAATATATTTTTGTTTTTCTACTATTATTGGCTTCCATTTATTATGGCCTTTTTAGCGACTATAATAAAAGAAACATATAATCTAACCATGTTATTTCCTTATTACTATCTAGTAGTTTTGTTTCTTTTATTTAACTTTTATGTTTGCAATATTGCTATAGTGCTTATAAAGAAAAAAAAAGTATAATATTGTACGGAGGGTAGTTATGAATGAAGTAAAGCTAAACAGAATCTATAAACATTTTAAAGGAGATTATTATTTAGTAACTTGCATTGCCAAAGATTCAGAAACACTAGAAGATATGGTTGTATATCAACATCTTTATGGCGATGGGGGATATTGTGTAAGACCAATTAAAGATTTTGTCTCTGAAGTTGACCATCAAAAATATCCAAATGTTACACAAAAATATCGTTTTGAATTACAAGAAATCGAAAGTGTTATGAAGAATTTTCAAAAATAGAAAATTCTTTTTTATAAGAAAAATTTAGTTTTTTCAAACAAATCTTTGTATTAAAGTATTTAGGAAGAAATAATATTTTATTCTACTACTAATTTACTACTTTTAAAATACAAATAAATAAGAAATATGCTATAATATTTTTATAGAGGGTAGGTGTTAAAATGAAAATATATTTTGGTCATTCTAAAAATTTTGATTACGAAAATGAATATTATAAACCCATTGAAAAAAATAAACGATTACAAAGTGAAACATTAATTTTTCCTCATAAGAATAATTCTAATAAAAAACATTCAAGAGATTTTTATACTAATTTAGATTTATTTATTGCCGAAGTTTCATACCGTGCTACAGGTTTAGGAATTGAACTTGGTTGGGCAAGTGACGATAATATCCCTATTTATTGTTTTTATAAAAAAGGGACAACACCGAATTCATCTTTGAAAAGTATTTCAAATCATATTATAGAATACGATTCTTTAGAACAATTATCAAATGATATAGAAAAAATTGTTGTTGAATTAAGTAAAATTGAAAAATAATATTTATTTAAAAATTTTGCTACATGCTTCATGCTACATAATAAGGGTAATACTATCCTTATTATGACGAGGACTTTAGTGGCTACGCCACCAGTCCTCTTATGAATTTACTACTATCTCATTTTGCATAGTAGATTTTTTATATACTTTTTTACATCAAACAAAAATTAATTCTAAAAATTTACTACCAATTTACTACTTTTGAAAGCAAAAATATAAGAAATTATAAAAATATATGTGAATATCTCCAAAATAAAAAAATGACATAAACGACTAATAAATAAAGGTTTTAAAGGCATTTAAGAACTTATGAAGAGATACTTACAAAAATACAATATTTTTTAAACAAAAAATATACATCCTAGTCATTGTAAAGAAAACGTCAATTGACTTTAGGGGGGGGGGTATATGATAAAATCATCA
>CAQRXS010000023.1 GCA_948874605.1 uncultured Bacilli bacterium
TCAAAAAAAACGTAAACAATTCTTTTAAATCTAATTCTTCCATAGTCAACTCCCTCTTCTAATATAAGTATTATATCTAAAAATTAAAAATTAAACAAGTACTGTCAAAATAAATCGATAAAATTTGACAATTACATTAAAGCATACTAATCGATTAATTTCTATTACATAAAAAAAATTTTTTGTAAAAATATTTATTTGAATAATAATAGATTCTTTATTTCTTCGAAGAATATTAAAATAGAATAACATACTCTTAAATTAGAGCGATTTAAAGCAACCAAGATAATAAATCAACAATGTCTATTACTATATTTTTTAATTTATCATTCAATTGACAAAATTTGATTAGACTTCCTACAAATAAAATATATACTTATAATAATAAGTAGTAACGCTATAAATGAAGTTTTTTCAAAATTATTTATTGAGAATTACTACAAGTAATATTGCCAAAATAATTAAAACAATATATATATAATATTTTTTTATTTCTCATAGTAACATTTACTATATAAACTTGCTATAAAGTTTCCCGCTTAAAAGTTAGTAATTATTTTATAATTTCAATACTTGTAGTACCAATCTGCGCGGGATAACTTTCATTTATCATGCCTTCATAAGTTATTCTTACCTTATCGCCTACATTGCAAGAAGTAAAACCAGACACATACTCAATTCTAAATTTATCACTAGATTTGAACTCATTTTCATTTTCATTTGGAATAACAATCATAGATTTCTGTTCGCATTCACTTATAATTCCGACGAAAGCGTGAATATCAGCATTTTGTTTTTCTCCTTTAGCATTATCACAACCAGTTAGTCCTACAATCATAATCCCACAAAATAACAAAATTAGCATTGTTTTTTTCATAATTAGCCTCCATTTCGACTTAATTTACATATAGTTATAAGTATGTAATCATATAAATTGATTGTTATTTTTATATTATCAATTTCACAATTGTAACTTTATCTACAGATTCTCCATTATTGTTTCTTAAAATAGCTCAAAATATAACAGAATATTTTTTAGTTTGTTTACTTATTCTAATTCTACAAAGTAACAATATCGCTGGAATTATTCGGAAGATAAAACTTGTCCCTATAGCCTTTCTCTAACTTTAAAAGTTCTATTTTTTTACTTATTCCACCAGCATATCCAGTTAAGTTACCATTACTTCCTACAACTCTATGACATGGAACAATAATTGATATTTCATTATGACCGACTGCACCTCCAACTGCCTGTGCTGACATTCTATTAAGTCCTCTTCTTTTAGCAAGAATATTTGCTATTTCTCCATAAGTCATTGTTTTGCCATAAGGAATAGAATAAAGAATTTCCCAAACTTCATTTTGAAAAGCAGTTCCAGTAAAATGAAGTGGAATTTTAAAATTTGGCTCTTTTCCACTAAAATAAACATCTAACCATTTTTTAGTATCTTTTAATACTTGCGTTTCCTTTTCTATATTATCTTTATCTAAATAAAGTGCAAAATATTTTTGACCTACAAACCATAATCCCGTTAGTCCTTTATCGTCCGCTACCATTAGAATTTCTCCTAATGGCGACTTATATTTACTTGTATACTGCATTTTTAGAATCACTCTTTTCTGTAAATTTTAGAAATACCTCTTTTATTTCCAATGTACCATAAAATATTACCTTTTTCTACTTTATTATTTTCTAATTTTTTCAAAAAAAGAAAAAGCCCATTAGACTCTTTCAACATCTATAAGGACTTCTTCACCATTTAAATCATATTTATTTTCTAGTTCCGGATTTTCTTGAAAAGACACTGCCAAAGTTTCATCTTTAATATAATTATTAAATTCTTCTAAAACTTCATCAAAACGACTTGTACCATAATAATAAATAGTAATACGATCTGTAACTTGAAAATCTTTAGCTTTACGAAGTTGTTGAACTTTACTAACAAATTCACGCGCAATACCTTCTTTAATTAAGCTATCCGTTCTTTCTGTATTTAATATAACAAATAAATTATTTTCCATTGCTACACAGAACCCTTCTTTTGAAGATACACGAATATCAACCATTTCTGGAGTTACTTCCAAAGTCTCTCCATTCATAACAATAGAAATAGATTCACATTTTTCCAAAGACATGATTTCCAAATTTGAAAGATTTAATAAAGCACTCTCAAAATCTTTAATCTTTGCCCCAAAAACTTTACCTACTACTTTAAAGTTTGGTTTTACCGTAAAGTTCATATATTCACTCAAGTCTTCTATGAAAAGAACGTCTTTAACATTAAGCTCTTCTTTGATTAATGGTGTTAAAGCCTCAATTAAAGGTTTCTTCTTGCCATCTAGATAAACACTTTGTAACGGTTCACGTACTTTAATTTTTACATCTTCACGAATATTTCTTCCTAATCGAATTAACTCGCGAACTGTATCCATTTTTTGTTCCAATTCTGGTTGAAGCATAGTCTCATCGCATTCAGGATACTTAGTAAGATGAACACTTTCTTCGTTTGTTAAGTTACAATAAATTTCTTCAGACATAAATGGCGTGATTGGCGCAATTAATTTTGCTAGCCCAACTAAAACTTCATAAGTAGTCATATAAACAGCTTTTTTAGAAGTATTCATTTCACTTCCCCAAAATCTTTTACGATTACGTCTAATATACCAATTCGATAAATCATCAGAGACAAAGGAAGCAATTGCATGAACAACCTTATTTAAATCATATTCTTCAAAAAAAGAATTTACAGATTTTACCAAGCCATTATATTTTGATAACAGCCACAAATCAATTTCTTCACGTTCTTCATAAGGGACAAAACATGCATCAGTATCTACATTGTCGGTATTGGCATACATAGCAAAGAAACTATAAGTATTTTTCAGTGGATTTAAAAATTTTGAATAAACTTCTTTTAATCCTTCTTCATTAAATTTAATAGGTGTCCATACAGGTGAAACATAAGGCAAGTAGAACCGTACGGTATCTGCACCATATTTTTCAATTGTTGTAAACGGTTCAACAATATTCCCACGGCTCTTACTCATTTTTTTACCTTCAGCGTCTAATAATAAATCATTTACCAAAACGTTTTTATAAGGAGCACATCCTTTTACAAAAGTAGAAATAACCAAAAGAGTATAAAACCAACCTCTTGTTTGATCAATTCCTTCACAAATAAAATCAGCTGGAAATTGATTTTCAAATAATTCTTGATTTTCAAAAGGGTAATGATATTGAGCAAAAGGCATCGATCCAGAATCAAACCAACAATCTAATACATCCAAAATACGTGTCATAACCCCACCACATTTTGAGCACTTCAAATGAATATTATCAATGTAAGGACGATGCAAATCAAGGGTTTCATCCTGAATTTCTTCTATAGCTTTTTCTTTTAACTCTTTAATACTACCAATCATTTCTCTATGACCACATTCACAAGTCCAATATGGAATTGGTGATCCCCAATAACGAGTTCGAGAAATCGCCCAATCTTTTAAATTTAAAAGCCAGTTTTCAAAACGCTTCTCTCCAACATAAGAAGGATGCCAATTCACTTTTTTATTTGCTTCCACTACTTTATCTTTATATTTAGAAACTGCTATGTAATAACTTGGTAAAGTATAATATAAAAGTGGACTAGAACATCTCCAACAATGTGGGTAATTATGTGTAATCTTTTGTTTACGGAATAATTTTCCATTTTCTTTTAAATATTTTATAATCTCTACATCAGCATCAAATACCAAAATATTTTGCCAAGGCCCCTCAACATAACGTCCATCCTTACCTACTGGATTCACAAGTGGAAGATTGTAATTTTTTCCTACACGAGCATCATCTTCTCCAAATGCTGGAGCAAGATGAACAATACCAGTTCCATCTTCCAAAGTAACATAATCATCACAACATACAAAAAATGCCTTTTCTTCTATCTTTAATTCTGGTATTAATTGTTCGTATTCTTTATGTTCTAAATCTCGTCCAACATAGGTTTCTAAAACAGTATAGTCTTCTCCTAATACTTTGGTAGCTAATTTTTCTCCAACAATAAATTTTGTCCCTTGAGATTCCGCTAAAACATAAGTTTCATTTGGATTCACACAAAGACCAACATTCGCAAGTAGTGTCCAAGGCGTAGTTGTCCAAACTAAAAAATAAGCATCCATTTCTTTCATTTTCATTGGCACGATTACGGTATCTACCTGCGTATCTTGATACCCCTGAGCTACTTCATGAGAAGCAAGTCCAGTTCCACATCTAGGACAATAAGGCATAACACGATTACCTTCATAAAAATAGCCTTCATCAAAATATTTTTTTAAAATCCACCATTCTGTTTCAATATATTCATTTTTAAGAGTAACATATGGATTTTCGACATCAATAAATTGCCCCATTTTTTTTGTCAAATCCACAAAAGCTGCTTCATTTTCACGTACACTTTCTCGACATTTTTGATTAAATGCCTCAATACCATAAGCCTCGATATCTCTCTTTGATTGTAACCCTAATTTTTTTTCAACATGATTTTCAATGGGAAGCCCATGCGTATCCCAACCCACTTTACGAATTACTTTATTTCCTTTCATCGTATGATATTTACAAATCGTATCCTTTAAATTTTTAGATACCATATGGTGAAGTCCAGGAAAACCATTTGCAAAAGCTGGTCCATCATAAAAAACAAAAGTTTCATCATCTTTGTGACTTTCTACAGTACGTTCATAAATGTTTAAGATCCCGCCCCAATTCTCTAAAATACTTTGTTCCACTTCACTTGCGTTTCTTTTATCTAATTCTTTAAAATTTTTCATAATTTTCATCCTTCCAAAATAAAAAGGATAATACCAAAGGAGTCAAGAAGACGGTACCATCCTTACATTTTACTTTTTTCACTAGATATCGTTAGTGACTTCCGAAAAACAGAGATTTAAGTGATATTTCTAACTTCATTTTATCTATTTCCACCAACCATAGACTCTCTAAAAAACTGAAAAGTAAGAAACTTGTCTTAATGTTTTTATATAACCTAGTATAAGAAAAAATATTTTGCTTGTCAATTACCTTTTAAAAATAATCTCTTATTTCCCTTTAAATATAACATCATATACATCTTTATAGTCTTTCACTAAAATAATCTCTAAACTTGTTTTTACCGAATTTGGAATTTGTTTCAAATCTAGCTTATTTGCTTCTGGTAAAATAACTTTTTTAATACCTCTATTATAGGCTCCAATAATTTTTTCTTTGATTCCACCCACAGGTAAAATCTCACCACGAAGAGTCATTTCTCCCGTCATAGCAATATCTTGTGCAACAAGACGATTTGAAAGTAAACTAATCAATGATGTAGCAATAGTAACACCCGCACTCGGACCATCCTTAGGAATAGCGCCTTCCATAGCATGAATATGAAAATCCTTATTTTTAAAATGTTTTTCATTAATTTCTAGACTTTTAGAATTGCTCTTTAAATAACTTAGAACAACCTCTATCGATTCTTGCATAACATTTCCTAAAGACCCAGTCATATGAATAAGTCCAGTTCCTGCATATAAAACACTTTCAAACGGTAGAATCACTCCACCATTTTCTGTAACAGCAAGCCCCATTACTAAACCGTTTTTCAAAACAGTTGGCTTCATATCCTGAATATCAATTCGCTCTTCTAAATATTTTTTTACATCTTTCGTTTCTAACTGAATTCCAAGATTTACCTTCTTCTTAACGCTATTTAAAAGAACCTTACGATATAGCTCTTCTAATTTTCTTTTTAAATCTCTCACACCAGCTTCATTTGTATAATTTAAAATCAAATATTTTAATGCTGCATCGGTAATTTCAATTTCTTTTTCACGTATATGATAATCCAAATGAATGATAGGAAGTAAATATTCTCGAGCAACCTTTATTTTTTCTAAAGTACTATAACTGGAAAGTTCTATAATTTCTAATCGATCTTTCAATTCTGTTGGAATATCATCAATTCGATTTGCTGTAAGCAAGAAAAGAACATGACTTAAATCCATTGGCTCTTCTAAATAAGAATCTATAAAATTTTGATTTAAATTCGCGTCCAAAATATCTAATAAGACACTCGCTGGATCTCCTTTATAATCTTTAACCATTTTATCAACTTCATCAATCAATAAAACAGGATTTTTACTGCCACATTTTTGAAGGGCTGTAATAATTTTTCCTGGAGCACTTCCAAGATAGGTTCTTCTATGACCAGTAAGTTCTGCCGAATCATTAAGACCACCTACACTAATTTTATAAAACTTGCGATGCAAAGCTTTTGCAATAGAAGCAGCAATCGTACTTTTTCCAACTCCTGGGGGGCCAACCAAACAAATAATTGGTGACTGTAATAAAGGATTTCGTTTTTTCATTGCAGCATATTCTAAAATTCTTGTTTTCACATTTTTAAGACCATAATGTGTTTTATTAAGCTCTTTTTCAATAAATTTCAAGTCTTCTGTTTCAATCGTTTCTTCATTCCAAGGCAGTTCAAAAAATAAATCCAAGTAGTTGCGAACAAAAGAAATTTCTGGAGATGCTTCCGTCATAAATTCATACTTTTTAATTTCATTTAAAACTTTATTACGAGTCGTCTGTGGTAAATCCAAAGCATTTAACTTTTGCAAATAACCCTCTATTTCTAAAGTCTTTTTATTTTCTTCTCCTAACTCTTTTTGAATTTCACGGATTCTTTCTCGTAAAATAAATTCTTTTTGATTTTTATCTAAAGATTGTTGTAAAGATTGATTGATCTTTTGATCTAATTTTAAAATCTTCAATTCCACGGTTAAATCTTCTAATAAACGATTTGCACGCATTTTTACATTTACTTCTTCCATATAATAAAGTTTGTTTTCCAAAGTAGTCGGAAGAAAAGCCGCGATAAAATCTGTAAAATCGCTTAAAGATTCTATTTCAATTAAATTTTGAAGAATTTCATTTGATACATGTGGAGAAAGTCTCACATATTTTTTTAATAATTTTAGTAATTCTTTTTGCAAAGCTTTTGAATCTGCTTCACTTACTTTTGTCTCTTGTAAAGATAAATAATTACAAGCAATAATTTCTTCATTATCTGAAAAAGAAAAATATCGGTTAATTTTAACTCGTTTTATGCCTAAAAAAGTAACCCGGATATTCCCATTTGGTAACACGATTTTTTTCTTAACACGCGCAATCACAGCAACATTAGGTAAGTCTTCAAATCCAGGCATTTCCTCTAAAACATCTTTTGGTGAAACAACAATTAATTCACCATCATAATTTTCTTCACTTAAACTCAAAGTTTCGTAGGAAAATGTTTTACCAGGCTCTACTTTAATTTCTTGAGTTGGCAATAATACAAAATCTTTTAATAATAATACTGGTAAAATACGCGCCATGTTCCCACTCCCTAAACAATGTCTTTTATTATAAAAGTTAGATGTCTTTTTGTAAAGAGTTTTAAGAAGAATTTTAAAGCTTTCGAAACAAATTTAAATAAAAAAATATCAACATTACATTGATACTTTATTTCTCCCATCTAGCATAAATTCCACAAGGTAAAATTAAATTACTATTTTTCATAAAAATACCAAGTTCATCACTAGAAACATGCCCTGAAAATTTTCTATTTACAGTTAAATTTAAGATATTTTCTAAAATAGTTTTTGACAAACCCGTACTATAAGAATTAATTAAAAATAAAATAGGATCTTCACTTAATAATTCTGTACATTCTTGAACCAGACCATACAAATCACTTTCAATATTCCAAACCTCTTTTTTACTTCCTCTACCAAAGCTTGGAGGATCCATTAGAATAATATCATATTTATTTCCTCTTCGTATTTCACGTCGTACGAATTTTACCACATCATCAACAAAAAAATGAATATCTTTATCTTCTAAATGATTACTTTTCACATTTTCTTTTGCCCAATCAATCATTCCGCGTGATGCATCCACATGCACAACAGAAGCAGATTCCATAAGCGCTGCAACACTAGCAGCACCTGTATAAGCAAACAGATTCAGAACTTTTACTGGTTTTTTCGCTTCTCTTATTTTCTCACGAATTAAATTCCAGTTATAAGCTTGCTCTGGAAACAATCCAGTGTGTTTAAATCCCATTAATTTCAAATTAAAAGTCATATCTTTATAAGAAACACGCCAAGCATCAGGCATTTTTTTCGTTTTAATATTCCAAGTACCCCCACCTGTATTACTTCTTTCATAAATCGCGTCAATTTGATTCCATAATAGTGAATCACTTTTTTCACTCCATATGATTTGAGGATCTGGTCTTAAAAGCTTAATTCCATTCCAAACTTCTAATTTTTTACCATTAGCCATATCAAGTATTTGATATTCTAAAAAATCTCTAACTGCCTTCATTTCAAAGTTCCTTTCATTAAATTCAAAAGAATTGCCTCAAAAAGTTCTATCATGCCAATAAGAAAAAAGTAAAATCCAAGAATAAGCAATAAAATAGAAGACTCATAGGCTAAGTTAAAGCAAACTAAAACAGTCGAAAGAAGAAAAAGCAAAAGAAAAGAAATTTCAACACGCCAAAAAATGTTTTTTCGATCATGAAAATAATCTGCTTTTAAAATCTTTATCAAAGAACCAAACAAAGTAAAAGCAACTAAGAATAATGCAAAATGCTTTGTAGTATTTATAATATCACTTAAATAAACCGTCCAAAATCCTACCGTTCCCAAAACTCCTAAAAGTAAATGAGAGTACTCCTTAGCCTGCCAAAAAGTAATAGATTCAATAAAATGAACACTTCCATAAATTGCAAAAAAAATAGCAACAAACAATTTAATCTCCTGAATTCCAAACATTGGAGATAACAATAAAAAAGAACTATATAGTAATAAAAGTACTGCACCTACAATATCCCATAAAAACTTTTCTTTTTTCATAACATCACCATAGCTCTATTATACATAGTTTTTTTAAAATACGCAAAAAAAAATAAAGAAATTATTTACTAATTTCCTTACTTCGAAGCTGTCCACAAGCAGCCGATATTTTACTCCCAAATTCTCTTCGTACAGTAACATTTATTTTTTCTTTTTTCAAAGTATCATAAAAAGCATCAATTTGCTTTTTTTCTGTTTTCTTAAACTCAATATGGTTTGTCTCATTATAAGGAATTAAATTTACATAGACATTCATTCCACGAAGTAACTCGGAAAGTTCTTTTGCACATTCCACAGAATCATTTACATCTTTAAGCAAAATATATTCAATTGTAACTCTTCGATTTGTCACATGAATATATTCTTTTAAAGCTTCAAATAAAATCTTAATAGGATAAGCTTTATTGATAGGCATAATTTGGTCTCGCAATTCATCTGTTGGAGCATGAAGCGAAATAGCAAGATTTATTTGAATTCCAAAATTCATAAGTTCTTTTATTTTAGGTACAATCCCACAAGTAGACAATGTAATATGGCGAGCACCAATTTGAATTCCTTTCGGATCATTAATAATTCGAATAAAATCCGTAACATTTTGAAAATTATCCAAAGGTTCGCCAATGCCCATAATAACTACAGAAGAAATCCTAGATTTTATCTCTTTTTCAATCACTAAGATTTGCCCAACCATTTCATGAGCCTCTAAATTTCTCACTTTTTTTCTTCTTCCAGATTCACAAAAATGACATCCCATATTACAACCAACTTGACTAGAAACACAAACGCTCAAACCATAATCATGTCGCATTAAAACAGCCTCAATGTATTCCCTATCTTCTAATTCAAATAAAAATTTTTCTGTATCACGATCTATTTCATGTTTAACAATTTTGGGCAAAAAACAAGAAAACTCTTGCTCTAGTTTTTCACGAATCTCTTTTTTAATATTTGACATATCGTTGACTGATTCTACTCTACTTCGATACAACCATTCAAACACTTGCGTTGCTTTAAACTTTTTTTCTCCAATCGACTCAAAATAGTTCTCTAATTTTTCTTTTGTAATACCATAGAGATTCATAACAATCACTTCCTATTTTTGTAAAAATTTATCAATTAGTTGCAACTGGGCTATTTCATTGCCATCCTCTTCAAAACCGTTTTCACGATACTCACGATATAAAAGTGTATTAAGCAAATACTTCCGATAAGTCATTAATTGCTCTTTTTCATAAAGACCTAGTATTTCATCACTTTGAATATTTGCTTGAATAACAGAAAATGCATTCTGTTTCAAGGCAGATTCTTCTTGAGCCTTTTGAACTCTTAACATATCATTAACTCTGTTGGTTTCCTGATGAACCGTATAAAACATATCAGCAAGAGTTCTATAAGTTTCATAATCATAACCTTTTGATACAGAAGACTCTAGAATTTCTCCTAAATTTTTATATTCAAACAAACTAGTTGGAATACCATAGATATCTACTGGCGTAATATCAGAAACTTTTCCTAAGTATCCAAAATTTCCCAAGTCCATAGATATTGATTCAAAATCCAGATAAAAATTTAAAAATTGTTTTTTGGTTTTCAAAAACAAATCAGCATCCATATTTTGTAAAGACGGCGAATTTATCAATCCCAGATTACAAAACCATATAGTTTGTAAAAGCATAATTGAAGCCCGATAATTCTCTGACAATCTTTGGTATGCATCTTTGATCAAAATAATATCACATCTTAACATCTTCTCTTTATTATAATTTAACTGATCTAATGCTTCATCAATCTGATAACATACATCAAATAAAAATTTTGATTTTTCCAAAAAGAGATTTCCAGTTTTTCTCTTTTTCCATTGAAGAAGAGAAAATTTGGTTTGACTACGGATTTTCTTAGCTTCTTGATAAAAATAGCTTTCCATTTTTCTTAATATTTTATATTGTTCATCTATAGTTTGCAACAAATCGTTTCTAGATAATTCATAATTCATTTTCATTCACCTTCCAATTTTTAATATCTTCTTTGTTTGCTCCATTTAAATAATCTTTTGTTGTCATAATTTTTTTCCCAAATGGTTTTAATTTTGTAATATATAACGTACCATCTATTGTGTCAA
Organism: uncultured Bacilli bacterium; assembly: GCA_948874605.1. Next base: position 11,057 of record CAQRXS010000023.1, read on the forward strand.
TTCCAATACTATCCTTTCGAATCTCTCTAATACTTCCTGGAACACTATTTTCTCCTTTTTCAAAAGTTGCTTCAAGTATTTTGAATTCTTCTTCATTTACAAGAATATTTGCAAGTGGCCAAGGATTTAATCCCCGAATTTGATTTAGTAAATCAAGACCTGACTTAGAAAAATCTAATCTCTCTTCTTCTCTTTTTATGTTGTAAGCATATGTGACTTCTTCTTCGTTTTGTGCCTGACGAGCATTCGTACCATCTAAAATACTTGGTAAAGTATCTAATAGAAGTTTACTACCCAACTTACTTAATTTTTCATGAAGCGTTCCAACATTATCTTCAGCAAGTATTTCATACTCTACTTGACTGATTATATCCCCTGTATCCATTCCTTTTTCCATATACATGATAGTGACTCCGGTTTTCGCATCTCCATTAATCAAACATTTGTGAATTGGAGCCCCCCCACGATACCGAGGTAACAAAGAAGCATGAACATTAAAACATCCGATTGTAGGTATATTAAGCACTGCCTCTGGAATAATCTGCCCATAAGCACAAGTGATAATTAAATCAGGATGAACCTTTTGAATTTCTTCATAATCCAACTTAATCTTTTCTGGCTGAAATACAGAAATATTATGTTTCAAAGCAACCTCTTTCACTGGCGATGAAGTTAAAATATGTTTTCTGCCTACTGGTTTGTCTGGTTGAGTAACTACAAGCACTACCTCATAACTTTGTAAAAGTCCCTCTAATACTGGCACTGCAAAATCTGGAGTTCCCATAAATACAATTCTTGGTTTTGTCATTCGTAACCGCCTTTCAAAAATATTATACTAAAAAAAAAGAATTTTTTCATTCCTTTTCTTTTTTAAAATGAGATTCGTTCTACAAGCTAATTTAAACTTAATTCAAAAGGGATTAAATTGCTACCAGTTCCACTTATAATTTTTATCTCTGATTTTAAATATAAAGATGGATACACTGGGTATGCATAGCAAGCAGAATCACGTCGAACAGAACCATTTGGATAAATTGTAAATGGATAGGATGCGCTAGTTGGATGTCCAGACACACTCAAAGTCATTTGTTTATTATTTTTTATAATCCAATTTCCATCTTTGCAGCTTTGATAATTCTCGATATCCCAACCATATAAACTTTGGTTTAAACAGCTTTCTCTAGATATAGTATTAGTTCCAGTAGCAAAGCCATAATCTGATATATATATTAATCCTATATATCCAATCCACTTTGTAGTCCTTTCTATCGTATCATTACAATTTATTCCTTCGGTACATATTTTACCAGAAAAAGCTCCCCTTTCATAATTATAAAAATCTTTTATCAAAAAATTTAGTGGTTCATTTGTTGCATTGCTTCCTGTATTCCATAGTACTTTGCTAAAATAATTTTTCGAATCACTTGTTAAACCATTTTGACTAAAACTACAAGTAACATTTGTATTTCCAGAACCATTGTAGCAAAATTGATTTGTCTTTCCATTATAATAATAATCATTAAGAACTACACTTAAATCGGATTGACTCCACTCGTTTACACCCAGACCAGAATTTATATTCATAGGAGAGCTATCCCATGAAAATGCCCCTATACTTTCCTCACGAATTAATTTGATTCTTGATTCTTTTTTACCTGTTCCATCATCAACATTGTTCATCACGCCGATGATTCGCCATAACTCATCATTAAACCTCACATAATTATTTGGATTACTTCCAATATATCTTAAGTTATTATCTATCGTTTCATCATATGCTAATTCTCCAATAATATCTTTTTTTCGCCCACATGTCCTAAGGCATCTTCTGCCCTTACATAAACTTCATTAACATTAGAAGTGTATAAGTTTGAAATCGTGTCTGTTGCGATTCCATATTCAAGGGGTTTCTTTTGAAACGTGTAACTAGAATTCTTTGATGGAATCCAATTCTTTCCATCAATACTATAATAATAAGTGGAAATACCATTATTATCAGAAGATGCACTTGCATCAATTGTAACCTCGCTATCTGTACTCATTGTTGTAAAAGAAACCTCTGGAGATTCCGCATCTATTTCTGGTAAAAAAGTTGCAATTACTGTAATTTTGCTTAAAAAGCTTTTATTCATATATGTTTCCTCTAGCGGAGTATTTTCATCGAGCCACAATCTTAAACCAAAACTTTTGCTTTCCTTTGCATTTAAATATCCAACATTCAATTTATATGATTCTTTCGCTGTTTCAAGAGTCTTTGAAACTACTTCATAATTGGAAAAATTTCTTGGAAAAATAGGACTTTCCTTTTCTTGAAAACCTACTTTTAAAAAGCTCAAATCTTCTAAAGTGGTATCATTTAATACTTCTAAATTAATTTGATAAGAAGCATAAGAATCACATGTATTAGTTATAGTAAAGGTATATGGGGTGAGTTCTCTTCCCTCTTCATCACTTATTGGATAAGCATCTAATAAGCTAATTGGATTTTTATCAGCAAATTCTACCCTAATACAGCCTGTTTTAATTACGTTT
>CAQRXS010000024.1 GCA_948874605.1 uncultured Bacilli bacterium
CCATTAGGAACCCAGCTTCAATTAAGTCACTTCCGTAAATGAAAGTTTCTTCGGAGGCAAATTTTTCCGTATTTCGTTTAGCATACTCTTCTGCTGCAATTCTTAAAGAATTATTTTTTAAATCATTTTTATGTTCTTCATCTGCTGCATCCTGGTAAGCATATGATACTTTTGCAATCCCAAAAGCAAATACTACGGCTAGTATAGCACTTAAAATAATAATTTCTTTCATTGCATATCCTTTGTTATTCATAATATCACTACCTTCGTAGACATTATATCACAAATTTTGTTTTTTGATAAAAGAAAAAAAGTGCTTTTTTGGCAACTTCTTATTTCACGTCTGTAATTGTTACTTCATAAGAACCATTTGGACTAGCAACTTGTACTACTTCGCCTTTTTTATGACCCATGACAGCAACACCAATTGGGCTTTCGTTTGATACTTTGTTTTCTAATGGAGCGGCTTCTAAAGATCCTACGATTTGATATTCGTCTTCTTCACCATCTTCATATAGAATTGTAACAAATGAGCCAATAGAAATCACACCTTCTGTTTTATTTTCTGCAATGGTACTATGTTCTAGTTTGTATTCCAATTCTTTGATTCTTGCCTCTACTTGAGCTTGTTCATCTCTTGCAGCATCGTAGTCTGCATTTTCTGATAAATCTCCTTGAGCTCTTGCATCCTTTAAATCTTTTATAACACGTGGACGAACCACATTTTTAAGTTCATTTAATTCCGTTTCTAACTCTAAATATCCTTGTGGTGTTAAAATTATTTTTTTTTGTTTCATTCTTTTTCACTTTCCTTTTAAAAACATTTCCAAAACATATTACTATAAAACTTATGGTTTGTCAAATACTTTTATGCGCATCATATCGAAGCGTTTTAGTTTTTCTGGAACTGGCATTTTTACAATCATATTGGGATGATTCGCAACTTCGATTGGTTCTCCATGGTCATTCATAATATTTTCTATGCGATAGGTAATTGTTTTTAGATTTGGGCCAAAAAACTCTACTACATCTCCAACCTTAAAATAGTTTCGTTCTTCTAATGTAACCATTTTAGTTGCTTCATCGTAATCTAAAACAAGACCTAGAAAATCTTGATTGGAAACTTCTTCTCTTCCTAAAAAATATTGTTCTTTTTCGGTTGGAAGAGAATCAAAAAACTGAGGAGTTGATTCACGATTTGCACATCGATTTAAAATATTTCGATGATATTCCGCTTCTTCTTGTGTTAAAGTTTTATTTTTAATTTTGTCTATTAAAGTCCGATATGTTTGAATAACCGTTGCAATATAGTAAATACCTCGCATTCTTCCTTCCACTTTGAATGAGTTTACTCCTATATTAATCATTTCCTCAATGAATGGAATCATGTTTAAATCTTTGCTTGTCATGCTAAATATTTCATTCGATTCTGTATCAAAAGTCCACCTACAGATTTGAGCACATCCCCCTCTATTTGCATCACGATTGGTTGTTACATTAGATAAGACACACCGTCCTGAAAATGAGGTACACATAGCTCCATGAACAAAGCATTCTAAATCTAAGTTTGTATATTTTTTTATATCTTTCATATCTTCTTTACTTGCTTCTCTTGCTAAAACTATTCTCTTGACTCCTAAATCTTTATAAAATTCTGCGGAATAACGATTTAAAACACTAGCTTGTGTTGAAAGATGTACTTCTAAATTGATTTTTTTCGTTTGAATCAAACTCACAATATAAATATCACTTACGATTACAGCATCTACTTTTATTCTACTTAGTTCTCTCAAATATTCTTCTAATCCCTCAGCGTCTTCATTATGTAAAATAATGTTTACTGTTACATAAACTTTTTTCTTTCTTTCATGGGCATACTCGATTGCTTCTTGGATATCATCTAGTGAAAAGTTTTTGGCATTTGCACGTAGACTGAAATTTTTCCCACCAATATATACAGCGTCCGCTCCATAATGTAGGGCATATTTTAATTTTTCTAAATCTCCAGCAGGAGCTAATAATTCTATCATGTTACTCTCCTTTTGGTGGAAGACGGTAAATTGTTTTTTTCTCTAAAAAACCAGAAAAAGTATTTTCAATTGTTTTTGTCTCAAAGTTGTCTAGAAATTCTTCCACACTCGCATATTCTGTATTTTCTAAATTGATAATATGATATTTAATTTTTTCTTCTTTTAACAATCTTCTTCCATCATAGTTTTTTTTATCATAACAAACTGTTCCAAAATCATTTTCAATAAATAGAAATTGGTTGTTGGTTATTTTTTCTGTTAATGTTTCTAATTGTTTTTTTGGTAATTTTTTTTCTTTTTGAAAATTAGTTAATAAGGTTCTTCTAGAGTATAGGTATGGAAGTGGTCCGAATGTATAAAGACATATGTCTTTATTAGCATTTGCAATTATCTCTTTTATTTCTTCTTCAGTTATATCTGGAGAGATAACAACAGAATCCACAAACTCTAAGCAACTATTTACGGTAAATTTACTACACATCGCGTGTGTTGGATAATAAATCAATTCTACTTGTAAGTTTAATTTCTTGACAAGTTTTAAGACTCCTAAATCTTCAAAGAAAATGCCTTTTATTTTTTCTTTATTTTCTTTTAATTTCTTTTCTAAATGTTCTATCGCATCTAAATCAAGTAAACGATTAATAAGAATATAGCTTGGCATTTCTAATTCAGAAAGAGTTACTTCAAATAAGTGTCCTACACAAAATTCTTTTAAAGGAAAAAGAAAGTTTTGAGAGCTTTCTTTCATTTGGGGCATTCTTCTTGGAATGACTAAATAGTTATTTTTCATGATTCACTCTCGTACTGATAGAAAGTCCATCACCAACATCATAAAATTTTGTTTCAAATTCTTCATTTGTTTTTAAAAAATCAATGTAACCTTCTATTTTTCCTACTAATTGCCGCAAATTCTTTGATTCGATTGTTTCTGATTTGCCTACATATCCATGAAATTTTAAGTTATCTGTAATAATAGCTCCATTTGGGGCTAGAAAGTATTTGAATTTTTCAAAGAATTTTTTATATTGACCTTTGGCTGCATCTATAAAAATTAAATCATATTCGGTTCCTTCGACTAAATTTAATTCTAAAGCATCTTGAAAGACAACATTTACTTTATCTTCTAAACCTGCTTTTTTCACATTTTTTAAGCACTCTAAATAAGAGGATTCATCTCTTTCAATGGTAGTTACTTTAACTTCCTGAGAACTTGAAGCCATTAAAATTGCAGAGTACCCAATGGCACTGCCAATTTCTAAAACGTTTTTGATATTATTTGCTTTAATATATTTCATTAGAAATGCGATTCCTTCTTTTTGCATAATTGGAACATTTTGTTCTTTTGCATATTTCTCCATTTCTAGGATTAATTCTTTCATAAAACTTAACTCTCTTTTCTAATTTGATGAACAAATATTACGTAGCTCTTCGCATTTTTGAAGAAATTCTTCGCTTGTATTTTGGAAAAACACTTCTCCTGTACAAACATTTGCTACAAAGTAATAATAGTCTGTTTCGCTTGGATGCAATGCAGCCTCGATGCTTTCTATGCTCGGATTACTCACTGCTCCAATAGGTAGTTTACCATTCATTGTGCCATCTTGCAAGCGAGTATTGTATGGATTTGCACTATTAAGTACTTCGAAAGTCTCAGCATCTTTCCCCATTTCCTTGCGAGCACCATAAAAAGCGGTAACATCACTTCCTAATGTATCATTGGCTGAAATACGGCTATAAAACACTTGAGCCGCAGTTTCTCGATCATTTTTTGTATTTGCTTCAATTTCAACAATACTTGCCATTGTTAGAATATCATGGAAGGATGTTTCTCTTTTTTGAATTTCTTCTTTATAGCCTTCTAATTTTGTGGTCATATGATTTAATAGCGTAAGAATTACTTCTTTTGGTGTGACTGTTTCTAAAAATTCATAGGTATCAGGGTACAGGTATCCTTCTAATGGATAATAAAGATTTTCGTTTAAAATTTCACTACCAATAAACCAATAATCTTCGTTATTTACTAGAGTTTGTAAAAATTCATAATCACTTATTTGCTTTAAAAAGTCAGCTTCTGTAAAATTAAACTTTTCACTTAACAATTTTGCATAATCGGTTATACGCTTTCCTTCTACAAGGGTAACTGTAAGTGAGTGAATTACCACATCTCCTCGAACAAATTTTTCAATCATTTCTTTTGGCGTCATACTAGGAGTTAAAGCATATTCACCAGCTTGGATATTCGGTTTTGAAAAAGCAAGATATAAATCTAATGCGTATTCGCTTCGAATTAAGCCAGCTTTTTCTAGGTTTTTCGCAATGGCTGATTTGCTTGTTCCAGGCTCAATTATAAAGGTTACTTCTTTATTTTCATTTGAAATTGGCGTAAGGCCCCAAACGTAATAACCAGACGCTACACATATTAAAATAATAATTAGTATACTTACTACTAGCAATCCCTTTTTTATCATTCTTTTCCCTCGCTATCTTCTAATTTTGCTAAAATTGCTTCAATAGTATTCCACTCTTCTTCAGTTTCAATTGGCAATAATTCTTTTCCGCCGTTCTTGTTATAAATGTTTGCATAAACTTTTAGCTCGCCACTTTCTGTTTTGGTATTGTCAGTGTATACAATATAGCTTTTATTGGTTTCATCTGAATCAAATAAGTATAAAATCTCACATTCTATATTTTTTCCTGATTCATCTTTTACAGTGAATACATTGTTATTTATTGGTTCTTCTTTCATAATTCTCTCTCTTTCTTTTTTAAATAAGTTTCTAATATTAATGAGGAAGCAATATTATCGATTACTTTTTTCCTTTTTTTTCTACTTTTGTCTGTACTTATAAGGATTTTTTCTGCTTCTACTGTAGAAAGTCTTTCATCTACAAAGTGAACTGGTAAGCCAAAATGTTTTTTTAAAAGTTCTGCAAAATCCATGGAGCGTTGGGCAGCATATCCTAAAGAATTATTCATATTTTTAGGGAGACCTAAAACAAAATCTGTAATTTCTTTTTCCTCTATTATTGTTTGTAATTCTGGAATTAGACTTTCATAGTTTTCTTCCCCAAAACGAAGCGTTTTTAGAGGACTTGCAATAGTATTTGTTTTGTCACTGACTGAAATACCAAGAGTCCTTGTTCCAAGATCTAGACCGATATATCTCATTTCAAATAATCTTTCAATATGTAAGATAATAATTCTGCTCGATCAATGCTCAAAAGTTTTGTTCTCGCATCTTTGTAATTTGAGATGTATCCCGGGTCACCACTTAATATATACCCAACTATTTGATTTACCGCGTTGTAACCTCTTTCTTGTAATATTTCACATACTTCTTTTAGTATTAATCTTGCATTTGCTGAGGCAAGTTCCGATACTTGAAATAAACTTGTATTCTCCATTTCACTACACCACCTAAGTACTGTATTATTTTAGCAAAAAATATAGTATTTTACAAGAGACGAAAAAAGATACACATTAGTATCTTTTCGTATAATATTCACGATTTTTTTCATCTAAGCTTTTTTATTCTTTTATAGAGACCATAAAAGGATTGTTTTTTGAACCAACTCCATCACTAATTTTTATATCTGCATTCAGATATATCACAGGATATACTGAAGCTACACTATCCGCGCGATAATTATGAATATCACCTGTACTTGTAAGCATAAAAATATCTACTGCATTATCATCTACTGCTGCTGAATTCATAGACCATTTGAATACTTCTGGTTGGTAAAGCCAGCTATTTTGATAGCAGTCATTTGTGTTACTCCAATCATGTAACACAGTTGACAAACAAATTTCTCGTGATGTATTGTTTCCTCCACTCGTCGCATACCCATAATCACTTGGAGATATTAAACCTACTTTTCCTATCCATGTTGTTGTTCTTTCAACTGTGTCATTACACATACTCCCACTAGCACAAATTTTACTAGGGTTATTACTGCGTTCTATTTCATAAAATTTTGCTGTTATGATAGAAGCATGCTCTTCATTTCCATTAGATCCCATATGCCATATTGCTGGCGAAATGATTGTTTTTACTTTATCAGATAGCCCATTTAAGCTAAAGTTACAATCTACTAAAGTATTATTGTTTCCGGCATAACATTTTCCACTTGCTTGATTCCAATATAATCCTTCTCCTGTTGTTTCAGAATTCAATAATTTCATCAATTTTGAATTACTCCATTCGTTTACTCCTGCCCCGATATTTACATTAGCATTAGATGTATCCCAACTATACTCCCCAATAGATTCGCTTCTTATTACTTTTAATCTAGTCTCTTTTTTACCATTTCCATCATCAATGTTATTCATTACACCTATAATTCGCCATAAAGTATTATCTCCAATATCAATGTAATTTGCTGGGTCTGTTCCGATGTATCTCAAATTATGATCTACTGTTTCATCATCTACTAAATCTTTATCTTTTAATTGGCTTATAACAGTTGTGGCTAATTTTTCACTTGAAACTTCTTGTTCTTCATGAACTAGGCCTGTTCATTCGATTTGAAATGATACTTTCTTTTCTTCATCGCCATCGCGATAGTTCTCTTCATCCACATATATTTGAACACTATAAACGACACTGCTATGAGCATCCATTTCTTCTGTTGCAAGAAGCCCATTTTCTATTTCACTTATGGTTTTGGTATATACTTCTTCTAAAGTATCTCCTTTTTGTTTTTTTAAAACAACTTTTAATTTTTCTAATTCTACTTCGTTCTCTTCATTTTCAATTAATTTAATTGTATAATTTGCTTTTAGCGAACCTGTATTTCTTACACTAAATTTGTAGCTACATTCACTTACGTAAAGAGTTGATTCATCATATGTCATTGGCACAAAACACACATTTTTCGCACTGGTTATTTCCTCTCCGTTTTGATATGTAAAAGTTAAATCTCCGGCTACTACTTCTTGATTTTTACTGTTGTTGTCTACTTGGAAAAACATTGCATATGATAAACTTATTACCACGATTGTTACACATACGATGATATAGCTCGCTAGTTTCATTTCTCTTTTAAAAATATTTTTAAAGCTTAGATTACTCTCTTTCATGGTCTCACCCTATTTTCAATTAAAATTGTAACATATTTTAAAGCATTAAAAAAGCTTCATTCTCAGAAACTTTTACAAAAATTATGAATTAAAACATTTATGCATTTTTCTTCTGCAAATCTTCCATAATTTCTTTCTGCTCTTGCTCAATTTTTAACTCTTTAATTCTATGTTCTGTTATTTCATCTACAAAAAGAACTCCATCTTCACACTTGATTTGAATTGTTAAAGGATTGCCTTTTAAAGTCTTTACTTCTAAGATATCTCCATCATTTAAAATTGCTGTTTTTCCATTTTCAGAATTTAATATTTTCAATTTTTAATCCTCTCTTTCTATTTTGGCAAATAATTCGTCATCAAAAAAATCACTTAACGGAATATTCAATCCCTCACAAATTCTTATGATTGTTAATAATTTTGGATTATTAGATTTACCTGCGATTAAATTTTGAACGGTACTTTGTGTCAGACAACAAATACTTGCTAATTTATTTGGTGTAATGTCTTTCTCGGCACAAATGTTTAATATTTTCCTTGAAATTGCTTTCGATAGTTTCACATTTACCACCCTACAAAAAGTATAACAATGAAATTTTAAAAACTATTAACCACAGGTAGTTAAAATGCTCAAAAATGTTAATTTTTTTTGTAGAATCCTTTCTTTTATAATGAATTTTACCAATTTTTACCAAAACATACTGTCGAAAAATGACAGTGACTCGTTTGGTTCATGAAATCTATCTTTTTATGTTTATAAATATTTCTTTCTTTTTGTAGAAGATAAATGCACCCGCCCCCAAAAATATAACGGAAATCAAAAGTAACCAAACATTTTGTGTTTTATTTGTATTCGTTTCTTTAAAAACGCTAGAGTCGTTATCTTTATTATTCGATGTTACTTGAGCATTTTCTGTTAGGTATTCTGTTACTTTCGTATTAAATTTTCCACCAGAAATAAATTCTGTAAAATTTTCACTATACACCGCTAAAACTCCTTCTGCAGTTCCAGTAAATTCTCCGCCAGAAATATTTAATTTGATTTTGTTTAAATCTTCTTTACTATTTTCATGTGGATTCCATTCATAAAAAGCGTATTGTCCACTAATATTACCATTTAAAATACTAACATTAATTGCATTTTTTGTGGTGTGTTGCGCAACAGCAATACCTACTCCATTGGTTGTTGAACCATTTTTATTGACCATTTTTACAAATTTCGGAGCAATACCTTCAATAGTACCATTATTTACTAAAAGTGTTCCAGAACGCATTTCGATTCCTGTGCCACCACGTATTTCTCCTCCGTTTACAATAATTTCACCTTTTTGAGGATGATATATTCCTAAACTGTCTTCTTTATTTAAAGCTTCAATTTTCCCGCTATTTATTGTAATTTTACTATTTGGATAATTTCCATTTCCAGTAATAGCATAATAATAGCCTTCGATTGTTCCACCGTTTACGATTAACTCTGCGACTTCATTACTATCATTATCTTTTATTAATTGAATACCTGCCCAAACATTGCCATCTTTTCCTGTAGAAATTTTGCCTGTTCCTTTCGAATCATTAATAATTAATTTACCACCACGATGAACTGTAATTAATCCTGATTTTAAGTTCAATTCTTTACTCGCTATTAAACTATGACCATTTAAATCAAGTACAAGCTCATTTTTTATATCTTTTGCACTCGTAATTGTTAAATCTTCTTGTAATCTACATGTAATTTCATTTTTAAAACACTCTTCTAAAGATGCTTCATCTACAACTTTGTAATAACCATCATCACTAGCATTAACTATATTTGCACTAAATAAAATTCCTAATAAACATAATATAATACCACTTTTTATTTTTTTCATAATCTCTCCTTCATTTCTAATTTATCTTATGAAAAGAATGAAAAGTTTATTCTTCTAGTAATTTGAATCTTTACAAATTTGAGTGAAAAAAAAAAGAGTTTATTAGCTCCTTATAGTCTTAAAAAAACTCCGTAAATTTGGAGTTTAAATACTTAAAAATGGTGGCTCGCTCGGGATTCGAACCCGAGACCCTTTGATTAAAAGTCAAATGCTCTACCTACTGAGCTAGCGAACCGAAAACTTAAAATGGCTGCCTCGGGTGGGTTCGAACCACCGGAATGTCAGAGTCAAAGTCTGATGCCTTACCACTTGGCTACGAGGCAATATTTTCAAAATAAGAAATGGTGGAGGGACATGGATTTGAACCATGGAACCCGAAGGAACAGATTTACAGTCTGCCGCGTTTGACCACTTCGCTATCCCTCCATAAGAAATGGTGCCGAAAGAGGGACTCGAACCCCCAACCCACTGATTACAAGTCAGTTGCGCTACCAATTACGCCATTTCGGCAAAAATAAAAAATGGTGGGCGTTTACGGACTCGAACCGCAGACCCTCTGCTTGTAAGGCAGATGCTCTAACCAACTGAGCTAAACGCCCGCGTCTTTGATTGACACTTAAAATATTACCAAAAACGATACCTCTTGTCAACCAAATTTCTTAAATTTATTTTATTTTTTTTATTATTCTGTCCAATAACTGTTTTCAAACTCTTTTTTGTAATGCCAAAGACGTTTTTTCATCATTAAAAAACGTTTAAAATTTCTATCTTTTTTACATTCCATAGGACTTACTCTTTTTTTCCATAATGCAAGAGCTTTCTTTTTAAATTCTTCATTTGTTACATATTTTTTGATAATGTTTTTGGGAACAAAAGATAGAAGTTGCTCTTCTTTTAAAACTTTTTTTGGTAGTTCTTTTTTTTCAATTAAATCATCTACCATAATTTGAATCAAATTTGCACCTAATGGAGTTATGTAATAGCTACATCTTCCTTGACGAGCATTAATTTCTAAAACTTTAAAAGTATTGTTTCGGTTGTCATATTTCATATCGAATTCAAAAAAACCATTCATTCCTAATTTTTCCATGAATTCTGTGATGTTCTTTTTCATATCTTCGATGTTTCCACCATGGGTATTACATCCATTTATTAAAGCAGCAGCATTCCCAACCATACTTTTACTTCTTTCTTGTATCCCAATTTGAGCAAAACTTAATACTTTTACTTTTCCTTTACGATCAACATATACGACACTATCATAAAGATAGCTATCATCTCCTGGAATGAATTCCTGAAGGATTAGGCGATCTTGATATCCAGCATCCTGAATTTTTTTTATGATATCATTCAATTCTTCTTCCGTTTTGACTTTGTAAATTTTATTTTTTCCTTCAAAAGATAAATGATTATACTCTACTACATTAGCTGGTTTTACTACTACAGGATAATTCATAGTTGGAATGAGTGAATTTTTCTTTACATCAAAATAATAAGTTTCTGGGAATAGTAAACACGACTTTTTATAGGTCTTATAAAATTTTTCTTTATTTGTAAGAGTTTCTAAAATCTTCTCATCTTGGTGAAAAAAGTATAAATTTTTCTCTAATTTTTCTTTATTTCTTGCTATAAACTCTGAATATGTTTCATTGGTACTTACTAATAATATATTTTTGTCTTTTCTTTTTTGTGCATAATCATTTATAATTTCGATGCATTTTTCTTCAATCCACAAGTCATTATGATACTCTATCGTTAAAATATTAGAATATTTTGTAAACGCAAGACGGCTTTTTCCAAGCAAATGAGCTTTTTTGTGATAGGCTTCATAGGCACATCTAGCCATGTAATAAGCATTGGCATCGCTTCCTAAAATTAGTACTTCAAAATCTAGCATATAATCCCTCCTAATAATAAATTTCTTCTACTCCCTTTTTATTTTTATGAACTCTAACTACACGATTTGATATATCATTGTAAATATGATAAGCATTTTTGTGGGTATTTAGTGAAACTTTTTTTATCGTTTGGTGACTTCCTATTATTTCAACTTTTTCGTTCCATTCGATGTTTTTATTTGAGAATACTAAGATCATATCCATACAATCTGAGACTATAGGATAATATTCATTTTTTATATATACTTGTCCAAACTCTTTTGTAACGCCATCTGCATAACCAATTGGCAAGGTTAGTATATATCCATCTTCTTTTACCTGATAACTATTATAGCCAATAACTTCTCCTTTTTTTACGCTTCGCTTACTCATTACAGTAGTATATAAAGAGAATATAGGCTTCAGATTTAAATCATTTGTAAGATACGTTTTACTACATTTATTTTTCTTCTGTAACCATTGCATACGAATATTTCTAATTTTATTTTTGAGTGTTGGAGCAAATGTTTTACTTTGTGAAAAGCCATAGAGTATAATCCCTAAACGAATCCCATTACAAAAATCTAATTTTGGATGATTTACTAAAGTCAAGCTTCTGCCAAAATGAACAATTGGAATTTCTTTTATATTGATGGTACTTGTAATACTTAGAAATTCTTCTACTTGTTTATCCCAAACGGAATCTGTTATTCCACTGGTTGCAAAATGACTATAAATACCTTCCAAATATAATTTTTTGGTCGTATTTATCTTCTCTACTGCTTCTTTCAAATCTTCTTTGTTTGTAAATCCCAAACGACGCATGCCAGAATCTATTTTTAAATGAATTTTTAATTTGGAATATAAATCTTTTTTTCTCAACTTTTCTAAATATTCCAGAGACTCTATGGTAATGGTAATATTAGAGTTTATAGCGTCATCTATATAGTCTAAATCGATTGGCTCTAAACATAAAATTGGTTTGTCTATTAAGTATTTTCTAACTTCTAATGCTTCTTCAAGAGATGATACAGCAAAATAATTAATGCCAGCTGCTGCCATATCTATGACACATTTTATGCCATGATGATAGGCATTATTTTTTACAACACCAAAATAATATTTATAGTCTGGATATTTTTTCTTTATTTCTTTTATATTGTCTTGCAATATGTCTCCATCTATAACTGCGTATGTTTTCCTTTGCACTTTACCACCTTCTTTTTTATTATAGCAAAATTTTATATTAGATTACAGAAAAAGAACCATTCTAGCATGATTCTTTACAGGTATTCGTTGATAGCGAATCTATTAAATCCGAAAATATTTTTCTTAAACTCCCTTTTTGTTCTTCCGTTAGTTTTTCATAGCCATTTTTCTGAGAGTCTATAGTTCCTTCATGAAAGAAACGAATCTCACCATTTGAGACAGCTAAAACTGTTGGAGCAAATAACCTTTTTTCTCCTGTTTTTATTATTTTTCCTTCTTTTGATGTCAAGGTATACTCTTTTAAATATTCCTCTAGAAATTTTACGATTTTATAATAAGTAGAGCTTCCTTGTTTCTCTGTAACTATTTTGTCATTTTCATCTAAGGCTAAAGTATCACGAATGTTAGATATATCTAAATAATAGATTTTATCTAAATTTTTTTCTTTTGCAGTTTTTTCTAATTCTTCAATCATACTCCGACACCATGGACAAGTTTTAAATCCAAAATAGATGATACCTGTACCGTTTTCCAATAAATTTATGATTTCTTCTTCTTTGGCATAGCAAAAAGGATTATCCTCACTTAAATTTACAGATAGATATTTTTTTTGATTCGTCTCATTTACTTTATCATTTAATGAAGCATATTCTCTTTGAATTTTTATTGCGTCTGTTATTATTTCTTCTTGACTACTCTCTTCAAATGCAAAATAGCCACAGCAAGAGGCAAGAAGAAAGATGCCAATTAGTAAAGCAATTAAAATTATATTATCTTTTTTCATACGAGCACTTCCTATATAAATTATAATGTAAAAATTTATGAAGTACAAAGTGTTTTCTTGTTCTAGTTTACATTATTTTCTGTTTCCATTTTAAATTCTTGCTTCTTTTGAATCAACTTGATAGCCAAAATATAATGAATCATTCCAATGGTTAGACTTGGTAATATTAATATACGTAGAGAGTATTCAAATACAAATCCGCATAAGAAGACACCAATAGAACTACCAATTAGAGAAACGCAATATTTTAATGTTGTTAAAAATAAACTATATTTTTCATCTATCTGATTAATAAAAAATGAGTCAAATAGGAAGCTGTGTGTGCTTTCTGTTAAAAACATATAAAGAATACCCGCTAGAAATATCCATTTGTTGGCAGTAATTAGTATTAAGACATAAAATACTAATCTCATACCAAATTTTACAAACAAATTTACAAAATCACTTTTCGATTTCCATTTCTTTACTAAAAGCATTGCAAATATGTTGGTTAAAATCCCCATTGTTAAAACTAAGAAACTTGCAGCACTTGAGGTAAATCCAAAATTCATTACTAGTCTTAGCATACGCATGCCTAAAACTGCATCAAAGGCAATGTTACCAAGCATGCTTACAAGTAAGAAATGAAGAAAAATTTTCTTTTGTTTAAAATAATGGAATGTGTTTTTTACACTAAACGGTTCTGTTTGTTCTTTCGGCTCTAATTTTA
>CAQRXS010000025.1 GCA_948874605.1 uncultured Bacilli bacterium
ATTGTATGAAAAAATACAGTGATAAAGATACAATCAATTTAGCTTATGATGAAACAGTAGATAACAATTTAAGGTATATTGGATCTGATCCTAATAATTATGTATTATTCAATAACGAGTTATGGCGAATGATTGGAGTCATGGAAAATATTGATGATGGAACTGGAAATAAGGAAGCGCGAATTAAATTAATACGAGATGAACCAATAGGAAATTATCCTTGGGATAGCTCTGAAACAAGTGTGAATGGTGGTCAAGGAATCAATGAGTGGAGTCAAGCAGATATTATGAAATTAATGAATCCAGGATACGAAAAAGAAAACATTGGAGGTTCTATATATTGGAATCAAAAAAATGGTAGCTGTTACACTGCTGGAAATAATGTTATTAGTGATTGTGATTTTTCAACGATTGGTATTGATGACATTTCTAAAAAGTTTATTGATAAAGCGCTTTGGAACACTGGTGCTACAGATCTTGTAAGTTTTGCATCACCATTAAAATTCATGACAAAAAGATATTATCAATTGGAAAGAGGAACAAACAAAGGAAATATTTGCAAAACTGGTTATTCATGCAATGATACGGTACAAAGAACAACTTCTTGGATAGGAAATGTTGGACTTATTTACCCTTCAGATTATGGATATGCAACGAGTGGCGGCCCCTCTATGAATAGAGCAAATTGCTTAATGGAAACAATGGATAAATGGGGCGATATGGCCTTTGATGATTGTAAAAATAATGATTGGCTTTATAGTTCAAATAAACATCGTTGGACGATAGCGCCAAATGCTTATGAAGGTCATTCTTGCAATGTAGTAATAGTAACGTCTTCAGGGCAGGTAAGTGGAACAAATGCATGGGGAAATTGGGAGATTCTTCCTACTATTTATTTAAAATCAAGCAATAGTATTATCTCAGGAAATGGTACAGAACAAAATCCATATCAAATAACACTTAATTAAAAACGCTAACATTTTATACTAAAAGAATTGACAATAATGAAATGTAATGTTATCCGAAGCTAAATTATTTAGAAATGCTATGAAAAGAAATAGTAAATATTTAAAATTTTGTCAAAGAGAATCTTTGGTTGGTGCGAAAAGATACAAAATAAAATATTGAATTCCTCTTGGAGCAGAACATTGAAATAGAAGTAGATGCTTATGGTTTCATCCATTATAGTGATAGAGTAAGACCAAAATATATTTTGGTGTACTTGATGAGGTTAACTTTGTGAAATGTTAACAAACTGAGGTGGTAACACGATCATTCGTCCTCTAATATTTTAAAAATATTAGAGGATTTTTTTTCTAAATAATTTGGAAAGCGGGGATTGAAGCTATGAAACGATTTAAAAACTAAGGTTTTGCATAAATAGCTTGGTAAAATAAGCAAATATAATGTTGCAAATTTATTAAAATTAAAAAAATAAAAAAGAAAGAATCAATCAAAAAGATTGAGTAAGAGGAGAAATTTATTATGAAATTAAAATCATTAGAAATTGAAACAAAAGAATTAATTGCAAATGCATTAGGCATTTATTATGCCTTACAAAATAAAAATAGGGCATACTGCAAAGAGGGTATGGAAGCATTATCTTTATATGCTGGAGTTTTAAGGCTTGGAATAACACCTACTATAAGTGTTGCGGAACCAATAAGAACCAGTCCTGGAGCAGGGTACCCATATCCAAACTGTATTAGACCTAATATGAGAAATGAATTAATAGAATATCGACATGATGATTATGATTATAAGAATGTTGTATGTCAAATATTAAATGAACATGGTATAACAATAGAACAAGTTATTGATGCCCTAAACTTAGATAGCAAATTAACAATACCTACAAAATACAAAGCAAGTGAAAAAATAGAGAAGCAGTATAATGTGGCATATAAAACACTTTTACAAACAATTCGTAAATACTATATTGCTTCTGTTCAACAAACAAGTGAAAATAAAAAATATTGTAAACCAATAATTGATTTGAATATACCAACAATTATAAGTGCAATACATTACAACAATGTAGACGCATCCAATAGTATAAACAGATTATATACCAAGTTGTGTGGCACTAAAGCATCATATTTAGCAGAAATCGAAAAGTTGGTGACTTACAAGGAAGAGTTAGGCAAATTAGATAAAAATGGCAATTTAAAATTATATCGAGTAAGAAAACCATTAAAAATGAATCAAGATATTGGTCGAATAATTTAACAAGTTTAGTCTCATCTAAGTTAGTCAATACTTAATAATTAGTGAACAAAGAAAAATGATTAGACTAATAGTAATACCAATAATTGCATTTTTATTAATGACAGTAATAATGTTCTTAAAACAAATTTAGAGCTTTGTGCAAAAAGTAAAAAAAATTTATTTTACAAATAAAAGCGTTCTATGGTATACTACAAGTATCAGATTTAAGTGGGCAGCAATTCCCACTTTTATTATTGGAAAGGATTGGTTATGGAAAGGTTAGAAAAAATAAAAAATGCTATAACAGAACCATTAAGTAAAATGGATATTATAGTAAATAACATAGAGTTTGTTGGTAGTGGAAACTCTTATTCATTAAATATTATTTTGGACAAAGTTATGGGAATTGATTTAGATACCATTGTCGAAGCAACCAATATTATAAACCCTATATTAGATGAATTGGATTTATTTGAAGAATCCTACGTATTAGACGTATCAAGTAAAGAAAGAGGTTAGTCATGAATAGTAAAGAATTTATTAAGGCACTAAATCATATTACAGAAGAAAAAAACATTAGTGTTGACTATGTATTAGAAGCTATGGAGCTTGCACTTGCAACTGCATACAAAAAAAACTTTGGTTCAAAGACAAACGTAAAAGTAAAAATTAATCGTGAAACTGGAGATATTCGTGTATTCTCCTATTATGTAGTAGTTGACGATTTTGATGACGGAACTGAATCAACAGATGAAGAAGGAAATATCGTTCATATTCCACCTGAAATTAATGTAGATGCCCAAATTTTATTGGAAGAAGCAAAAGAAATAGATCCAACTCTTGAAATTGGTGATACTTTTGAAAAAGAAGTAACTCCACAAGATTTCGGACGTGTTGCAGCTGGAACTGCCAAACAAGTTTTAACACAAAAAATTCGTGAAGCAGAACGTGCTGCAATTATGGAAGAATTTAGTGATAAACAAGGCGAAATGATGATGGGCTTCTTGGCTATGGAAGATCAAAGAAATTACTACGTTGACCTTGGAAAATCAAGAGGAATTTTACCAAAAACTGAAATGATTCCAGGAGAAACAGTAAAAATGGGGACAAGCATACGTGTTTACATTACCAAAATCGAAGAAACAACAAAAGGTCCACTAATTTTATGTTCAAGAAAACATTATGGTTTTGTAAAACGTCTTTTTGAGACAGAAATACCAGAATTAGCAGATGGAACAATCGAATTATATTCTGTAGTTCGTGAACCAGGGATTAGAAGTAAAGTCGCGGTTTTCTCGCATGAAGAAAATGTAGATCCAATAGGAGCTTGTATTGGTGCAAATGGTTCTAGAATCAGTAATATTTTTAAAGAATTAAATGGTGAAAAAATTGACTTAATTAAATATACAGAAAATAAAGAAGAATTTATTGCCAATGCTCTTTCACCTGCTAAAAACGTTACAGTAAATATTATTGACCCTATGAAAAAAGAAGCTCTTGCTATTGTTACAGATGATAATTTGTCTTTAGCAATTGGTAAAAAAGGCTCAAATATTAAATTAGCTAGTAAACTTACAAAATTCAAAATTGAAATTAAAACATTAAAACAAATTAACGAAGAAGGAAATAAATAAACATGGGAGTAAAATTATTTTCTCATGCATCAGATCCAGATGGACTTGGTAGTGTAGTCCTTGCTAGTTTAATATTTAAAGATTTAAAATTTACCTTGTGTAAAAATAACGACGAATTAAATACTACATTAGAAACATTTATAAATTCAAAAGATTATTTAAAATTTGATCAAATATATATTACGGACTTATGTCCATCCGATAAAATTTTAAAAAGAATGGAAGGCATTCCTGAACTAGAAAATAAAACCTTTGTTTTTGATCACCATAAAACATCTAAAGAGGCATTAACAAAAAAATATTTTTTTGTAACTGTAGAAGAGGAAAAAGACGGAAAAAAAGTTTGTGGAACTTCTTTGTTTTATGAATTTCTAAAAGATTCATTCCCACAAATAGACACTCCTTACATTCAAGGGTTTGTGGAACACACAAGACTTCATGATACATGGGAATGGAAAGCCGTAGGAAATATGGAAGCCTATCAACTAGACATATTATTCCAATATCTAGGTTGTTATGGATATTATTATCATTTCTTAAATAACTGCAATCAAAAAACAAATGTGTTTCGCTTAGATGAAGTAGAAAAAGAGTGGATTCAAATTCGTCAAAAACAAATTCATAACTCTTTAGAAGCACTTGAAGCACGTCTTAGAATTTTAAAAGAAGAAAACATTTTATATGGCACCGTAATTGGTAAGTACGAATTTCGAAATTCTTTTGCGGAACATTTAAAGACAAGTCATCCAGAGTTAGATATTTGCATTTTACTAGCTTATGATAATGGAACGGTTTCCTTCCGTTCACTAAAAGAAAAACCAGTAGAGCCTCTTGCTCGTGCATATGGTGGTAGCGGACACCCTGGAGCAGCATCCTGTGCATTAACACGAGAAACAGAATTAAAGCTTATAAAACGTTTTATGATGGGAGAAAATTCATGAAAGCAAGAAAAATACCAATGAGAACTTGTGTAGTAACAAGAGAATCTTTTGAAAAAAGAGAATTAATTCGTATCGTAAGAACCAAAGAAGGAATCGTAGAAGTCGATTTAACAGGAAAGAAAAATGGGAAAGGTGCGTATTTAAAATTGTCCCAAGAAGTTATTGATAAAGCTCGCAAAAATAAAGCTTTAAACCGTGCTTTAGAAGTTGAAATTCCTGAATCAATTTATGAAGAATTAGAGAAATTATTACAAAAATAAAAAAGAAAGGATGTGTATTTATGACAGTAAAAGAATATGCAGAAAGCGTTTCCATGAGTGTTGCAGAAATACTAAAAAAATGTGAAACATTAGGGATAGATGTAAAAACAAAAGATGATGAGCTAACAGACGATGATGTAATTAATCTAGATTTTGCGACAAATCTAATTAGTTCTGATAGCGAATCAACCTATGAAGATGAGGATTCCATCGATGAAGTTGTAGAGGATTTAGTGGCAAGCACAAATGTTCATACAATGAATCCAGAGACTAAAAAGCAAAAATTAAAAAAGAAAAGTGAAATAGAATCTAGCAAATCCGAATACTTCAGCAAAAGAAAAGAAATGTATAAGCACAAAAATAAATTAATGACAAATCAAACTGCTGAAGACGTTATCCTTTATAAAAATGGAATGACTGTTTCCGATTTAGCAGAAGCTCTAAATATTAGTGGTACAGATATCATCAAAAAACTAATGGGTCTTGGTGTCATGGTAACATTAAATCAAGCAGTAGATTTTGAGTCTGCTGAAATAATCGTTGTAGATTATGGAAAAACACTAAAAAAAGAAGAAACGCAAGATATATCAAACTTTGAAGAATTTGAAGTAAACGATGCGGAAGGTGACTTAGTTTTACGACCTGCTGTAGTTACAATTATGGGACATGTAGATCATGGAAAAACAACGCTTTTAGATTACATCCGTAACAGTAAGGTAGTCGATAAAGAATTTGGGGGCATCACGCAACATATTGGAGCTTACCAAATAGAACATAACAATCAAAAAATAACATTCATAGATACTCCAGGACATGCTGCATTTACAGAAATGAGAGCTCGTGGAGCAAGTGTCACGGATATAGTTATTATCATTGTTGCTGCAGATGATGGTGTAATGCCTCAAACTAAAGAAGCAATAGATCATGCTAAAAGTGCTGGAGTTCCAATTATCGTTGCGGTAAATAAAATCGATAAACCAAACAAAAACATCGATAGAGTAATGCAAGAAATGAGTGAAAACGGAATAACTCCAGAAGCATGGGGAGGAGACATACCATTCGTCAATATTTCCGCTGTAACAGGAGAAGGTATAGACTTATTATTAGAAACAATTCAAATTATAAGTGAAGTAAATGATTATAAAGCAAATCCAAATCGTTATGCCATAGGAACTGTAATCGAGTCGAAAGTAGATAAAAATATCGGTGGTGTAGCATCTCTATTGATTCAAAACGGAACCCTTCGTTTAGGAGATCCAGTTGTAGTTGGAACCTTTTTTGGACGGATTCGTACTATGAAAAATGATATGGGAGAATCGATTGTCGAAGCAGGACCTTCAACTCCAGTAGAAGTAACAGGTATATCAGACAATCCAAGCGCCGGAGATAAATTTATGGCCTTTGAAACAGAAAGTGAAGCTAAATCTGTCGCAAGCAAAAGGGCCGATGCGAAAAAAATGCAAAAAAATAAAAAAGAAGTAGTTACGCTAGATGATTTATTTGCCAAAATTAAATCTGGGCAAAAAGAAATAAATGTTGTTTTAAAAGCGGATGTAAGAGGGTCTGAAGAAGCCGTAAAAAGCTCTCTTGAAAAAATTGATGTCGAAGGTGTACGCGTAAATGTTATTCGAAGTGGCATCGGAACAATTACAGAAAGTGATGTAGTTTTAGCCAATGCTTCAAATGCAATCATTATCGGGTTCAATGTTATGCCGTCTTCTATTACTCGTGAAGTAGCAAAAGAATATAGTGTAGATATTCGTCTTTATACAATCATTTATAAAGCCATTGAAGAAATGGAACTAGCTATGAAAGGTTTATTAGACCCAGAGTTTGAAGAAAAAATCTTGGGAAGTGCAGAAATAAGAAAAATATTTACTTTCTCAAAAGTTGGAAAAATTGCTGGTGTATATGTAAGTGAAGGGTTAATGAAAAATGGAGCAAATGCTCGAGTTATCAGAGATGGTGTTATCATATATGATGGTCGCATCGCTTCAATTCAAAGAGAAAAAGATCAAGCAAAAGAAGTAAAAAAAGGCTTCGAATGCGGAATTACTTTAGAAAACTATACCGATATTAAAGAAGGAGATATCATCGAAAACTATGAGATGGTAGAAGTGAAAAGATGAATGATATAAAAAGAAATCGTATTAATAGTGAGTTAGTTCGTACCATAAGTGAAATTTTATTACTCGAAAGTAACGATGAATTTTTCAAATCCGTTACAATAACTTCTGCTGATGTTTCAAACGACCTCTCTTTTGCAAAAATATATTTTACAACAATAAATGAAGTAGAGAAAAAAGAAGCAGAAAAAGAAATGAATGAAGCAAGTGATTTCTTCCGGAAATTTGTTGCCGAGAAAATGGATTTAAGACAAACGCCAAAATTAAAATTTTACTATGATGAATCTATTGAATATGGCAATAAAATTGAAGGTATCTTAAAAAAAATTCATGAGAGTGAGGAAAATTAAATGGAGTTAGTAGATGTTTTAGATAAAAATGGTATAGCCACAGGAGAAGTTGCAACAAGAAAAGAAGTTCATGAAAATGGCTTATGGCACCGCGCAATCATAGTTGCCATTGTGAACAGAGATAATGAGTTATTAATTCAGCAAAGAGCCTTAGACAAAGAAAAAAATGCTGGTATGTGGGATATATCTGTAGCAGGACATTTATCTGCAGGTCAAGATTCCCTTTCGGCAGCTGCACGTGAAATTAATGAAGAAGTAAGTGTCAATTTAGGTGCTAATGTGGATGTGAAAGAATTTCGCTTTATGACTTCTTTTCGAAGTGAAATACAATACAAAGAAAATTTTATCGAAAGACAATTCTATGATTTCTTCATTTTAAGAAGAGAAAATATGGATCCAAAAGATATTACGTTCCAAAAAAGTGAAGTAAACGCGATAAAATTTGTAAGATTAAGTGAACTTAACAAAATGCGTGAAAATCATGAATTAGTAGATAGAGAAAATGTTTATGATGTGCTAGTTTCTTATTTATTTCGTATGTAAGACAAGTTTAAAACTAAGCTTGTTTTTTTTATTATTTCTTTGATAAAATAAATACGAGGAAGTGAGTGTATGAATGGTGTATTATTTATCAATAAGCCTGAAAATTGGACGAGTAGAGACATCGTAAATAAAATTGGTAAAATACTAGAAACAAAAAAAGTGGGTCATACAGGAACACTAGATCCAATGGCTAAAGGAGTTCTAATTATTTGTGTGGGACGTTATACAAAATTAGTAGACTTACTTACTGCTTCATCAAAAGAATACAAAGTTGAAATGAAATTAGGAATAAAAACTGACACTGCAGATATTACTGGAAATGTGTTGGAAAGACAAGATATTATAATAAGTGAAGAAACAATAAAAAAAACATTCCAGGAATTCCCGAAAGAATATATTCAAAAAGTGCCCATCTACTCTGCAGTGAAAGTGAACGGAAAAAAATTATATGAATATGCTAGAAATAACATTTCAGTTGAAGTTCCATCAAAAAAAGTTCAAATTCATTTTTTAGAAATATTAGATATAAATTTTCCAAAAATAAAATTTAAAACGTGTGTTTCAAAAGGTACTTATATTCGTAGTCTAATTGAGGATATAGCTTTGAAAATGGGCGCGTTTGCCACAATGACAAATTTAGAAAGAATAAAAAATGGCTCTGTTTCCATCGAAGATTGCTTAGAAATAACAGAGGTTACAAAAGATACTCCTCTAAAACAATTAGATGATTTGTTTAACTATCCTAAAATAGAAATTACAGAAGAAGAAAAGAGAAAAGTAGAGAATGGGAATCGTCTTTATTTAAATACGAAAGAAGAAAAAGTAATTCTTTCCTATAATAACGAAGCAGTAGCTATTTACGAACGAATAGAAGAATATTATAAAATGCTTTTCAAGGTGATATAAATGCATGATATCTGGAGTCCGTGGCATGGATGTAAAAAAATAAGTGAAGGCTGTCAAAATTGCTATATGTATTACCTAGATAAAATTCATGGCAACAAAGATGGATCAATGATTTATAAAACAAAAGATATGAATTATCCCCTTCAAAGAACAAAACAAGGTGATTATAAAATAAAAAGTGGTGAGAAAATCCGTTTATGTATGTCTAGCGATTTTTTTCTAAGTGAAGCAGATGAATGGCGAGAAGAAGCATGGGACATTATGAGAAAAAGAAAAGATGTTATATTCTTTCTTTTAACCAAACGAGCAGAAAGAATACATGGGAGTTTACCGAAAGACTGGGAAGAAGGTTACGAAAATGTTTCTTTAAATGTTACTTGCGAAAACCAAAAAAGAGCAGAGGAAAGAATCCCGTTACTCCTAAGTGTTCCAGCCAAGCATAAAGGAATTATGTATGCGCCTCTACTAGGACCTATTTCCATAGAAAAATACCTAGAAACAGGCGAAATAGAAGAAGTTATTGTTGGTGGAGAAAATTACGATGGTGCTCGTCCTTGTGATTTTTCTTGGGTTCAAAGCTTACAAAAAGAATGTGTACACCACAATATCAAATTTTGTTTTATGGAAACAGGGACGAATTTTGTAAAGAACGGCAAAACATATATTTTAAAAAACAAAAGCCTACAATCCAATATGGCCTATAAATCGCAAATGAACTTTGAAGGAAAAACAATTCATTACAAATTATATGATGAATTTTTAAATGAACTTAAAAAAGAAGAACTTTATCATCCCGTCTTTAAAGAAAAATGTGGAGCATGTGGTGTGAGACCCATCTGTAATGGATGTAGCGAATGCGGAAAATGTAGGGAAAATAAAAAAGAAGCATAATTTGATTTGCTCCTTGTAATTTAAACGTTTATATAAAAAACTATTTGCAACAAATTTCATATTCTATTTTATTGATGGAATCATCGAATATTTTTCCAAATAGTGTTCTTCTTATAAATTCTAGTAAAACGCAAACTAAATAAATTCCTATTACTGTAAATATTAAATGAAAAATCATAAGATTACTATTCCAATAATTTTTTGTTTGAAAAATCTCTTGATATAAAAAAACAGATATTAAAAGATTTTCATGAATGATATAGCTACTTAAAGAATAGCTAGCCATTTTATTCAATAAAGTACTACTTTTTATGTGAAATGTTAGAAAAAATTCAAAGAATGCGACACTACTTATTAAGTTAAATATTGTCGCATATGCCCAAGCTCTTCCAGGCAGAAAACTATATCCAAGTGTCATAAGAGTGCTAAAAATATAAATAATTAAGCATTTCTTTCGATTTATACTTTTTTCAGAATATAATTTTATGTATGCCCCTATCATATATAAATTAACAAAATTAATGATGCCATAACCTCCATCAGCAATTGTTGTTTTTGTAAAAAAGGTGTGCCACAAGTAAAAGAAAATAGCATTTATAATTAATAAAGTTTTTAAATCTTTTTGACTCAAGTGTTTTATTAATTTATTGATAAACGGAATAAGTAAGTAAAGAAGGCAAAAAATTGTTATAAACCATCGATCAAATATTGTTTGTAAAATTTTCATAACTCCAAGTGCATTAAAATCTAATTTTCCAAATAGTAATGAACTCCCTAAAATAATAAGACCATAAAAAATTGCTAAAGAATATAGCATAATAGGTTTAGAAATTTTGATTTTAGTTTTTTGACAAGAAAGATATCCAGTTATCAAAACAAAAACATTTACAGCAATAACAAACATAGATTCTAAAATATGGCACAAGTAATAATTTAAACTATATAATTCAACATTTTCTAACAACCCACCCATAGAAGCACTAAAATAATGAAGGGTAATAACCATAAGTGTCAATATTATTTTTAATAAGTCTATAGTAGAATTTCTATTATTTTTCATGATATTTGAATCCTTCCTTCTATTCAATAACAAAAAAAGGATAACATGTTTTTAATGTTTTAACAAGCCACTTTTATAATTCGTGACGAATAAAAATATAATTTGTAAATAGAATCTGAAATGAAAAAAATCTAGCATTTAAAAAAATGACGTGATACAATAAGATAGAAAGAAGATAAAAGAATGTCAAAAATAAAATCAGTGTTAGGAAGAGAAGTACTAGATTCTAGAGGAAATCCTACAGTTGAAGTTGAAGTTGTAACAGAATCTGGTGCTTTTGGTCGTGCTATTGTTCCAAGTGGAGCATCTACAGGAAGTCGCGAAGCTCTAGAATTAAGAGATAATGATACTCGTTATATGGGAAAAGGGGTATTAAAAGCAGTTGAGAATGTAAATGATATTTTAAGCAAAGTGGTTATTGGGAGTGAAGTAACAGACCAAAGAAAAATTGATGAATCTTTAGTAGAAGCAGATGGAACAGAAGATAAATCGAAATATGGTGCAAATGCTATCTTAGGAATTAGTCTAGCTGTTGCTCATGCCGCTGCTAATGAACTTGGCATGCCACTTTACAAATATTTGCAAGAACAAAATACATACATTATGCCAACTCCTATGATGAACGTTTTAAATGGTGGAGCGCATGCAGATAGTTCTGTCGATTTTCAAGAATATATGATTTTACCAGTTGGCGCTCCAACGATTCGTGAAGCAGTACGTATGGGAAGTGAAGTTTTCCATAACTTAAAAAAAGTATTAAAAGAAAAAAATGAAGTGACCGCAGTCGGAGATGAAGGTGGTTTTGCACCAAACTTAAAAAATAATGAAGAACCTTTAGAATGCATTGTGGATGCAATTACACGCGCTGGCTATACTCCAGGAGAAGATTTCTATATCGGCATGGATGTCGCAGCAAGTGAGTTTTATAATAAAGAAACAGGTCTATATGAACTAAAAAAATCGGCATGTGGTTCTAAAACAACCGAAGAAATGATTACTTGGTATGAAGAGTTAATAAAAAAATATCCTATTATCACCATTGAAGATGGTTTAAGTGAAAATGATTGGGATGGCTGGAAAATTTTAACAGAAAGACTTGGGGATAAAATTCAACTAGTAGGAGATGACTTATTTGTTACAAATCCTAAAATATTCCAAGAAGGAATTCAAAAAAATATAGCCAATTCTATCTTAATCAAATTAAATCAAATTGGAACATTATCAGAAACAATTGACGCTATTAACATGGCTCATGAAAATGGTTATACAGCAGTTGTATCGCATAGAAGTGGAGAAACTGAGGATGTTACAATTGCTCATGTCGTAGTAGGACTTAGTACAGGTCAAATTAAAACAGGTTCTATGTCACGCACAGATCGTATATGCAAATATAATGAACTTATGAGAATCGAAGATCGGTTGGGGGAAAATTCAAAATATTTAGGAAAACAACCATTTGAAAAGAATATCCATAAAAATTAAAATCATAGAAAAAAACTGTGATTTTTTTTTCTTGCCAAAAAGCCTGAAACCTTTATTTCTAATAAAAAAAGAGATTTAGACAGGTTGTTTACTTTTAAAACTTTACGTAAAATAGTTTTTCATGATATACTTTATAAGGTGAATAGATTATGGCAAAACAAACTTATGATGAAAGTTCAATAAAAATATTAGAAGGCTTAGAAGCAGTTAGAAAACGTCCAGGAATGTATATTGGTTCAACGGACAAACGAGGTATGCATCATTTAGTCTGGGAAATTGTTGATAATGGAATCGACGAAATTATTAATGGCTATGGAAATTATATTAAAATTATTCTTCAAAAAGATGGTTCCATTACCGTTGCGGATAACGGTCGAGGAGTTCCAATCGGAATGCATGCAAGTGGAAAAAGCGCCCCAGAAGTTATTTATACAGTTTTGCATGCTGGTGGAAAATTTGAAAACGATGGCTATAAAGTTTCAGGAGGACTCCATGGTGTAGGTGGCTCTGTTGTAAATGCCCTTTCAAGTCGTATGGAAGTCACAATCTATCGAGAAGGAAAAATTAGCCAAATTAAATTCGAAGATGGTGGCAAAGTTAAAAGTCCTTTAAAGACGATTGGAGAATCGAAAAAAACAGGTACAATTGTAAACTTTTTACCAAACAAAGAAATATTTAAAAATTGTAATTTTTCATTTACAACAATATGTGAAAGAATGCAAGAAAGTGCGTTTTTACTTTCCAATGTAACCATTGAGGTTATTGACGAAGAAGATAATTTAAATGCAAAATATCATTATGAAAATGGAATTGTTTCCTTTGTGGAATATATAAACGAGAATAAAAATGCGTTACATAAAGTGATTCATTTTGATAATACAAAAAATAATATTGAAGTAGATATAGCTATGCAATATACAGATT
>CAQRXS010000026.1:0-7908 GCA_948874605.1 uncultured Bacilli bacterium
GGCTAAGTTCTTTTCGAGGAGTTTTAATGCAATCTTCCATTACATCTAATATTTGAAGCCTTGCCTTTTTCGCTTGGGCTAGTGCTTCTTTTAAAATATTTTTTGTAACGCCTTTTATTTTAATGTCCATTTGAAGGGCCGTAATTCCTTTTCTTGTTCCTGCTACTTTGAAATCCATATCTCCCATGTGGTCTTCTAATCCTTGAATATCCGTTAAGATTGTATATTTGTTACTTTCTTTTGAAGTAATTAATCCCATAGCGATACCAGCTACAGGTGCTTTTATAGGAACACCAGCAGCCATAAGGGAAAGACATCCTGCACAAATAGTTGCTTGAGAAGAAGAACCATTTGATTCTAAAATTTCTGATACTACTCGAATTGTATATGGGAATTCTTCTTCGCTTGGTATAACTGCAGATAATGCACGCTCTCCTAAAGCTCCATGCCCTATTTCTCTTCTTCCAGGTGAACCATAACGACCTATTTCGCCAACAGAGAATGCTGGAAAATTATAATGAAGCATGAATCTTTTCGCATCTTCAATTCCAAGTCCATCTAATATTTGATGTTCGCCAATTGCGCCTAGTGTAGTTGTAGCAAGGCTTTGCGTTTGACCACGAGTAAATACAGCTGAACCATGTGTTCTAGGTAATAAGTCTATCATAGCATCTAAATGTCTTATTTCATCCATTTTTCTTCCATCAGGTCGAATATGTTGTTCCGTGATTAAACTTCTAACTACATCTCCTTCTAAATTATGTAAGATTTTGTTTACTTGTTTTAACTTTTCATTTAAAGCAGGATCTTCTAAATACATATTTGTAAAATATCCTATTGTTTCTTGTTTTAATTCTTCAACTCTATTATATGACTCTAATTTATCTTTGATTTGAATTGCTTCTAGCATTTTTTCTTTGGCATATGTGTTTACTAAATTTATGATATCTTGATCTAATTCTGCTTTATCTAGTTCTACTTTTTCAACGCCAATTTCTTTGATAATTTTCTCTTGAAATTCACAAAGTTCTTTGATGGCTTCGTGTCCAAACAAAATCGCTTCCAGCATTTCTGATTCGGTACTTTCTAAGGCTCCAGCTTCCACCATACAAATTGCCGATTTTGTACCAGCAACAGTTAGATTTAATTTACTTTTTTCTAATTGTTCGGCAGTTGGATTAATAATAAATTCTTTTCCAATTTTACCAACTACTACTCCACATACTGGGCCTTCAAATGGAATTTCTGAGATTCCTAGGGCAAGTGAAGAACCAAACAATGCAGCCATTACTGGAGAGTTGTCTTGATCCACAGATAAAACAGTGTTAATGACTTGAATTTCATTTCTTAAATTCTCATCAAACATGGGTCTTAAAGGTCTATCAATAATTCTTGCAGCAAGAGTGGCTTCATCTGTGGGACGTCCTTCTCTTTTGATAAATCCTCCTGGTATTTTACCTACAGAATATAATTTTTCTTGGTATAAAACTTGCAAAGGAAAGAAATCTTGAGATACTACTGTATGTCCCATTACAACTGCACTTAATACAACTGTATCATTAAATCTTACTAAAACGCTTGCATTTGCTTGTTTCGCAAGCCATCCTGTTTCTACTACTATTTTTCTTCCAAAAAAATCTAAAATAAATTCTTTTTTCATTTTTTCTCCCTTCTATCAAAAGAAAAAAGACACTAAAAATTAAAGTGCCTTATTTTCTTAAATTTAATTTTTTAATTAATTCACGATATGCTACAACATCGGTTCTCTTTAGGTAGTTTAATAATTTCTTTCTTCTACCAACCATTTTTTGAAGTCCACGTTTTGAATGGAAATCATGAATGTGTACTTTAAAATGTTCTGTTAAAGTATTGATTTCTTCTGTTAATAAAGCAATTTGAACTTCAGCAGATCCAACATCTGTAGTACTTTTTTGAAATTCTTTAATAATTTCAGCTTTTCTTGTTTTTGACATTGCCATAAACAATTCCTCCTTTTTTATTTTAATCGGTTTAACCAAAGTAATTGACGAGGTATCATAAAACTTCAGAAAAACTTCTTAACACAACTAGTATAGTATAAAAAGCTCTAAAAAGCAAAACTTTTTTCTCTTTTTTATTCAAAAAAAGTAATTTAGAACTCAATTTCTTTCTTAAAGTTTTTCAAGATATAATCTCGTTATAGATTTAGTTAAACAAAAATCAGAGAAAGTTTTTCACAATCTCTGATTTTGTCATAATTTAAAATGTTCTCTTTTCTCGTTTACAAGCTATTAGATTTTGTTAAACTTATTTTAGTGTCGGATATCCTAAAGTTTTAACTGTGTCAAAGTTCCACACTTTATCCTCTAATTTTACTTGATTACGATAGAAGTCTGGATTAATAATATCACTACTACGAGCTAATAATACTTTGCTGTTATTATTTCCATTTATATTTGTAGCACTATTTGACGATTCATGTTCATAAACATTAGTCACACCATTTAAGGTATTAAATCCTGCAATTCTGTAGGAATTAGCTCCAGTACTTAAACTAATCGAATTTATGATTATAGCATTTCCAGAACTTGGTCCACCGATAATTCCACCATTACCTGTCCTATTTGTACCATTTACTTCTGCTTTTGTAACACTATTGTTAATCGATGCGCCATCACTTAACCATCCTGTGATACCTCCAACTCTAGAGCCAAGATTATGATACATTGTTCCTTTAATATTTCCTGTAACTAATATATTAGATACAGCAGTACTATTTATTTGACCAGCAAGGCCTCCAATTGTATTACTTGATTGAATTCTTATATCAGTTAATGCAATTTTATTTATCGTACTGGATGTAATCGCACCACTCAAGCCACCAACTTGATTTGTATTATTTATAATGGAAGAATTATGAATTGTTACGTTCTCAACTGTTCCATTCGCTATGGTATTTGCAAATATACCTTTCGCATTGTTATTTGTGATTTTTGAATTTTCTACTTTCAAATTTTTGACAACACCTGTTACTGAATTAAATAATACATATTTCGAATTGCTGATTTTATGTCCATTACCATCGATTAATCCTGAGAAAGTGTTTGATATAATGCTTACTCCATTTTCCTTTGTAACATTAGAGAAATCTAAATCATTGTTAAGAATATATTTTTTTCCTCTATTAAGATCCGAATTATCAATTGCTAAGAAATCCTCTACTGTATTAATTTCAAAAGTTTTAATTGTTATATCATTCTTTTTTAAAGTAAACATTAATCCAGATTTCGATTTAATATTTGGAAGGTTTACATTAGAAGAAGTAACGTTATTATTATAAATCAGGCAATTGGCAGCACTTACTGATAAATAAGATTGAACACCTTCTACATAATCTGGTTCTTCAATTACAATATTTTTTACATCTGCATAAACCATATGATTAAATAATGTATATTTTACTCCTTTTAATTTGTGTCCATTCCCATCTAGTATTCCAAGGAAACGATTTGTTACATAATACTTTCCATTTTCTGGAGTAATTTTACTAAAGTCTAAATCAGCATCTATACGATAAGTTCCGTAAGAATTCTTATTTAATACTTCTATAAATTGTTCTGCTGAAGTAATAGAAATCGGCGCTGGAACATTATAAACTCCTCCAGTTACAAAGTCATTAGTAGCTCGTTTTACAATGCCATAATAAAGTTTCGTAACTGCTATACTTGTATTTAGATTGCCATTTTGCGCATCTTGCTTTAATGCTCTTTCATACAAAGCTAGGAGTTCTTCTAAATCGTAGTATTTAATGTTCTTTAAGTTTGCTTCCACATTTTCATAACGACTTAATTTATATTTTTTCCATGTCATCGTATTATCATTTGTGATTTTTTGAAGAGCGATTAAGTCATTTGCACTTCGACCAGACATATAAGTAATAAATCCTTTATCGTATCCTGCATAACCTAACATTTCAAAGCCAGTATTTTTAAATGTATCAACATCTGGCGCTCCATTCGGATTATTAGGAATATAGAAATGTAAATAGAAGAAGTTATCATATCCATATCTACCATTCCATGTATGAGGAGATGATCCTGTTGCTCTTATGGCTAATTGATTATCCCATAGATCTTCCATTGTCTTTAAATTCATTTTCTTAAAGTCATCTGCAGTTAATCTTGCATATTGTGTTGAATAATTTGCACCTGAAGTATTATGTTGCATCTGGACTGCCACTTTTGCCTGCTCTTCTGGAGATAATTTTAAGAATGCTTGGCCAGCTAAATATTCTAAAACATATTTTGTTTCATACATTTCACGATAATAACTATCTATTTTCTCTTCTGTGTTGATTCGCTCTGGTGTTAAGTTGGTTGCATAAGTTGTTTCTAGACCAAAGTTTCTAATTAAATTAAAGATTTTTGTTGTTTCACCAATATCTTGAGCGATGACACCATCAGCATGGGATTCAGCACCTGTATTTGGTCTTCTTCCATTTTGAGCATAAAAATATCTGTTATCTTGATTATGAGCAGTTTCATGAGTAAATACATGTACAGCACGAATTCCACTTAAAGCACTATCTACAACCCACCACACATTTGTACCATTTGCATATGCTCCTGAACCATTTGCGGCGGCCCAAGATTTAATTGCTTCATAAACCCATTTCATTACTGGATCTTTTGTTTTTCCAGCTTCTTGAGTTCCAGCATCAGCTTTTGAACTAGCTGGGAAGTAAAATCTAGTATCAAATTGAATATTGATAATCTTATTAATACAATCTGCAGAATTCGGTATAAAACCAGCCGAAGTTCCATAGAAAACTCCTAAATATTCGGCATATTCTTTAATTGCATTATACATTCTTGTTCTTTCATTACCATCTTTATTTAAATAATTAGGATATCGATTCATACTTCCGATTACTAACTGAGATGGACATGAAATAATATACATATCTTCTTGTGGAGCTGATAGAATTGGCAAAATCATGTAATGATTTGATTTTGTCATAATCGTCCAAACACGATAGTGAATTTCATCTGCATATTCCCCTATTGCTGGTTGTTCATAAAGAATTCCTTCAAAATGGTCTACCATCCAATCACTTGGATCATTATAACCATTTAATGTTTTAAATGAGTAAGCTATGAAGCTTGGTAAATTCATTCCTATTTTCTCATTTAAAATTGCATTGTAGAAATTCACAGTAGCATTTGTATCACGGTTACTAGAAGTTGTACTTATGATACTTTGTATTAAATAATCTACTGATAAAGCTTCGTTCAATTTTTGACCATTAAAGAATATTAGATCACTTATTTTTATTCCGTCTAAATCAATATGATACCATTTTTCATAGTAATTGTATGCATATAATAAACGTATTATATTTTCCTCTGTTAAACTATTTTCAATTTGTTCTTTTATTGGTTTATTATCTATATATGTTGGTAAATTTCTGTTCGACAAGATATATTGTTTTATAACATCCGCTAGGTTAGCTTTCACGCTTTCATTATAGAAATCGACATACAATCTACTTTCAGTCTCACTCGTAATGTTGGCAATTTGAGTTGCATAATCTAAAGAATTAGCTATATCAATAACGCGATTTAATAATTCTTCATTTATAGATGCAATATAATTATCAAATTGATATTCTAAATACATACCTTTCATTTGATAAATTGCTACTAAATTTTCAACATTTCTAAGATATTCTACATCATAGGTTTCACTTTCTTGATTCTCATAAACAATACGTATTTTCTTTATTGTATTTAGTGTATTTTTCTCTAGACCAGTAACTAATTGATTCTTTTCATTTAATGACACAATAAACTTTATTTTTTGAGTTGTTAATAATGAAGTTTGGTTATAAGTGTTTGCTGCTTCAATCCAACTTTTAGTATCGGAGAAAGGCATTAATTTAGATAAGTTATAATAAAGAATTTCTTTGTCTGCTTGATAGGATTCATTTAAACGAATCTCTTTGTAATTTGGAATATTATTTTTATTTTCTTGAATTTCATACGCTTCAATCGTTTGAGGCATTGGTCCATTTTTTAAAATAGGTAGTTTTTCATTCTCTAAAAAGTTTAAATTCCATATATCTTCACTAAATCCTAAGATATCTTTATAGAAAGACTTATCATAAATATTTTCAATAACTTGAACGTTATTTTTTCCTTCTTTTACATTAGAAGCACTTGTTGATTTTGCATATTCATAAACATTTTGCATGTTATTAATTACATCAAATCCAGAAATTCTAGAAGCATTTCCAGAGCCCAAGCTAAGGGCATTTGTAATGGTCGGATGAGCTCCGTTTGGTCCACCTACAATACCACCATTTCCTGTCCTACTATTAGCTTGAATTGTTACATTCGTGTAAACCTGATTTATTTTTGTTCCACTATGCCAACCAGTTATTCCACCAACTCTTGCACCTAAATTATGATTAATTGTTCCACGAAGTGTTCCAGTAACATAGCAATTTTCAACAATACTTCCTGAAGACATTTGTCCAGCAATACCTCCAATTGTATTATTTGCTGAAATATATATATTTAATGCTGAGCTTTCTTTTATTGTAGAATTTGCAATTTCACCAGTGAAAGCTCCAACCGAATTGATATTGTTATTGATTGAAGAATTAACTATATGAGTATTAGCTATAACACTTCCATTTTTGATGGAATTTGCAAGAATCG
This sequence comes from uncultured Bacilli bacterium, assembly GCA_948874605.1. Next base: position 6,702 of record CAQRXS010000026.1, read on the forward strand.
CTTTGGAATTATTTGTTATTTTTGCATTCTCAATCGTTAAATTATTAATTACTGCACGATTTAATTCATTAAACATTACTGTCGTTAAGTTTATAATTTTATGCCCATTTCCATCTAACGTTCCTTTAAATACTCCACTAATTCCAGTAGTTATATTAGATGCATCTAAATCTTCTTCAAGAATAAATTTACCATTTAGATTATTTTGAATTGCCTCAAAGATACTAGTAGCATCTTTATAGAATGCATGAATTCCTTCTTTGTCTTGATAGATTATGTCAAATGAATATTCATTTTGACGAATTAAATTATTATTTTCTTCTTGATATAAGATGAAATCCGTTTGATCAATAATAACTTTTAATTTTTTTGTCTCGTTGTTTAATTGAAATTCTCGAACTTTTGCATAATAAGTAGGAAGATTCTTCATTGAGACTTTTACATAGTAATTTTCTATATCGCTTGGTAAGCCATTTGATATATCTAATATTTCTATTTTTTCATTATTATGGTAAAGTTCGTTGCTTGTAACTTCTTTTAATTCAATAACATAAGGTGATAAAACAATTTCTTTGTTCAATATTTGAACATTTTCATAGTGATTGTTACTATCATTTATGGAATCCAAATCGTAAGTTGCATTTACAATAACGAAATATGATTCAATCGTAGTTCCATGAATTTCTGTTTCAATTACATTTTCTCCAACTTTTAGAGGGGATGTAATTACAGCATTATTATTGTTGATTATTTGAATTGTTCCATCTACCAAGCTTTTTTCTTCGTCTACTAAGTTAAATTTAACACGAAGCTTGTTTTCACTTGTTCTTTCATAAGCGAAATCTTTAATAGATAATTCGTCTTTTAAAATATCAATTGATGTGGACTTATCATTGAAAGTAAATTCTTTTTCATTCGATAAAATGATTTTCTCTATTTTTATTTCTTTTATTCCAACCTCATTAAAGGCTTCGATTTCAGTATGGTAACGGTCATTTACTTTTTTCAAGTCATAAGTATTTCCATTAATTACAATTTTTTGTGGTTCAAATATACTTAAGTTTGAACTTTTAAAGCTAACATCTATTTTTTCACCTTTGTTAAAATAAATTGTATTTTGATTTTCTTTTGTTGTTGTAATATCATCTATGCTTAAATCATAATCATAAAGCATTTGTAATGAATAAGTTGCTACTATTTCATCTTC
>CAQRXS010000026.1:8008-13198 GCA_948874605.1 uncultured Bacilli bacterium
TTTCAATTGATTCTTCAAATTCTTTTATTTCTACTTTTGGTATATCTTTTTTTATTTGAATTTCTACTGTATTATTTTCTGTTACTTCCAATTCTTTTTGGTTACTTAATTGGATTTTCTCTATTATAATTTGATGTTTTCCGGCAGTATTCAATCCTTCAACTTTTACGAAATATTTTCCATCTTTTTTTTCAACTTCATAACTTTTACCATTAATTACTGCTTTTTCTAGTTCAAAAATACTTAAGTTAGTACTTACAAAATTTATGTCAATTTTTTCATTTTTTTCATAAACTTCTTTGCTAGCCATTACATCTTTTACTATTAAATCATAATCATAAAGCATTTGTAATGAATAAGTTGCTACTATTTCATCTTCTGTTTTATTTTCGTTTTCACTTAAAGTATTTGTATCTCTATCATAAGTCATCATTACTTCTAATCGATACTCTTTTGCATTTTCTAAATTTAATTCTAAATGATTCTTTCCAACTTTGATTGTTTCTTCTTTTATACTATTGTCTTCCAACTTCGTTACTATTACTTTTCCACTTTCAAAGCTTTGATCTATGTCTTCGATTTCAAATTCAATGATACTTATACCTTTTTCTTCTTGATCTTGTTGCTTATAATTTTTGATATTTGGTTTTGATTTTAATATTTCTATTTTTGCTTCATTCGAAACACTTACTTCTTCTGCTTCTACTTTAACTTTTGTTGCAAGGTATTTTTTTACTCCTGCTTCTTTTGGTAGTTTTATTTCTACTTCATAGTTTCCTTCGTCATTTTTGTTTACTATGTAATCTTCTTCATTGATTGTTATTTTTTCAATGTTTTCTTGATTTGTTTCGATTTCATAGATTATTTTTAATATTTCTTCTTTTTCATAATACGTTTTTTCTGTTCTACTATTAATGATTTTTGCTTTGGCTTTTGCTTTTATTTCACTTTCATAGAATAGTTTTTCTGCTTCTGTTCCTTCACTTCTTACATAAGAACCAACAATTTGAATTTTATATTTACTACTCATTGTTGTTTGTAATGTTTTTGTGATTTCTGTTTGATTTTCTAATTCTTCTTTTGTTAATTCTACTTGTGATATTTCTTGGTTCTTTTCATCTAATAATACGATTTTCAAAGTTTGAAGTGCCTTTTCAGCATCCTGAAGAGATAATTTTACATCAAGTGCTCCTTTTTCAATTGATTCTTCAAATTCTTTTATTTCTACTTTTGGTATATCTTTTTTTATCTTAAGTTTTACGATTTGATTTACTTCAAAAACTTTACCATTTTCTAGAATGACTTCTTCTATTTTTAATTCTTTTTCACCAAAAGAATCTAATCCAGGAATTGAAACTATTCCATCTTTCATTTCATAACTTTTGCCATTTATTTTTACATTAGATGGGTTATGAATTGTATTGTTTGTGCTTTGAATCATTAAATCAAAAACTTCATTTTTTTCAAATATATTTTGTTCAACGCCATTTTTTAATAGTTTTGTTTCTGAAATATGAAACTCATAATCAATATTAAATTGAAACTCTTTCGTTAGATATAATGTTGTATGATGATCTTCATCATTTATTAATTTATCACTATCAAGATTAGCATCAATAATAAAGTTTGCCTCATATGAATTATATTCTTCTACTGGTATTTCAATTGTATTTTGACCTTTTTGTATTTCTTTTTCTACTAGAATTTCGTTATTCGTACTATTTCTTACCTCAAGGAAGGCATTTGTTATACTATCGTCTTTATCTAGAAGTTCAAAAAATATTGTAACTTTCGCATTATTAATATCTTCTCTTATATAATAGTTTGTAATAGAAGGACTTTCTTTTAAAACATCTACTTGAATCTTTTTTTGAATTTTTATTTCTTTTCCATTATCTAAAATTATTTTATCTAAAGAATAATTCTTTATTCCAAAATTATTCCCTGTTTTTAAAGTAATAGTATAAGAATTATCGATAAATTCTGGTATATACATTTCATTATTTATTATGACTTTTTCAATGGAAGCTCCATAATTTGTAGTTGCTTCAAAACTGAAAGTAATTTCTTCGTTTTTCTGTGGATATCGGTTATTTACTTGTAAATTTGAAACCTCTACTTTATATTCTAATTTTCTTTCTAATTTTTGAACTAAAAGAGTTAAATCCGTTACAGTAATTTTGTCATCACAATTGATATCAGCATTTTCTAGGAATTTATCTTTTAACTCTGTTAAATGAATTAAATGTTCCTCCAGCAAACTTAAATCTTGATAGTCGATTGCCTTATCTCCATTTAATTCACCTTTCTGCGTTACATCATAAAGTGCTGCATAAGTTGTTCCTATAAATTGAATCGTAATTAGTCCTAATACTAGGATAAATAAATGATTTTTATATTTACCCTCTTGGTCTTTATTTTTTCTCCAGAATAAATACAATATTAAAAAAGCTAATTCAATTATTATAATAAGGAATAAAATCATGTAATTTACTGATGTTTTTTCAGCTTCTTCTATTGAAGAAGTAATACTTTCATTCTCTTCTTTTTCGGAATTGTTATCTTTTGTTTGATCTTTTGATTCATTAGTATTGCTTGAATTATTATCCGTTGTTTGATCTTTCGTTTCTGTATCACTTGGATTATTTTCATTATTACCTTCTGTTTCATTCATACTGTCATTATTATTTGTTTCGCTATCAATTACTGTTCCTGACTGACTTTCATTCCCTTGATTGTTTTCATTATTAGAAGGTACATTAGTGTTAGAAATAATTATTTTAATACTTTCATCTACAACATTTAAATCTTTTTTTCCTTCAGATGTAACTATATTTGTAAATTTTATCTCAGTTATACTGGCCTTTACACCTTTTTTGACACGAAAAGTAATGTGTGCCACTTCTACGTCCTCTTTAGCACCCATTTTGTTTATTGCTACGAATTCCTGACTCTTTGGATTATATTTTAGTTTTTCCCACTTATTTAAACATCCAAAATCTTCTTCTGTTAATTTTTCAAAGATATTTTTATCATATTCTATTTTCGCTTTATAGGCATTTATACCTTTACCAATATCTTCAAAGTTATCTAATTTTAATATAATTTCTAATTTTTCTTGTTCCTTCACACTTAAAGTGTTCGTTGATATTGAAGCATTAATATTCGTTTTGGCATTTATTGTACTAATTGGAATTAATATGTTCATTAGTACAACAATAATAAGAATTAAAGCTTTTTTCATTTTTTATCCCCCTTTGAAAATTTCGATTCTATATTCTACCTAAAATTTCCTTCTTTGTCAAATATTTGACGGACATGTTAAGTGAATTAATTTTTCATTATAAAAGCTTAACAGATTCATTTGAATCGATTTAATCATTTATTCAATTTCATTGCTTCTTTCATAAAAAACAACAAAAGCATACTAAGCTAGATCAGGCCATTTTCATAACTATTGACAAAACTTTTTTTATTGACTTTTAAGTCCTAAGATATCATAATAATACTCAAAAAAAGGAGTCTAGCCTTATGCAATATAAATGGAATAAAAAAGATTTAGTTAATAAAAAAAATTATTTAGAGAGTCTTTTAAAAAAAGATTCTATTTCCAAAAATGAAAAAGAATGGATTCAACTTAATGCTGATTCTATTTCTGAAATGCTAACTTTATTTTCTCATACACCGCAGCGCCAAAAGATGTTTCAGCCTCTACTTGCTCATAAAACTCACAAAGAATATGATCTTATACCCAATAATATTAAGAAATGGATTTGGAATTCTCAAACAGTTCTTGATAATTGTAATTTTGATTTTCCTACACCAACTATTCCAACTCAAATTATTTCTAACGAAGAAATTGTCAATTTATCACAGGCTTTCTATCAATGGATTCCAAATAAGAATTACTCTCAACTTATTGATTTTTACACCAACCCAAAGAATCACTTTCTTTGCATAAAAGAAAATTTTATTAGCAACTACTATGGTATTACCTTCCCTATTTATTTTCCAACGTATACTCCTTATATTTTAGTAAGTAAATCTTACACTGTTGAAGACTATATTACACTGAATCATGAACTATCGCATGCTATTTATATGATTTCTTCTCCAAGAAAATCTATCGAAACCGCATTTTTAAATGAATTAGAAGGATTTGTATTTGACAAACTATCTTTACTTTATTTGCTAGAAAAAAAGATTGTTTCTGCAGAAATTGCTAAAAATATTGAAATTCTTAATTTTAAAAATGTAATTGAGTATTTGTTACAGTTTTATTTCATGTTTTATAAATTTCAAATACGTAATAGAAGAGATTTTGAAAATACTAATATTCAAACAATTTTTAAAAGAGTTAGCCTTCCAAAAAATCTAAATATTAGAAGTCTTACTACTGATATTCTTTCTTTTCTGACTTTCTTAGACTTAGACTTTGATAATGATTTAGAACGCGCTTTCTACTACTTCGAATCGATAAAAAATAATCATAAAGAATTGCTTTTAAAAATTTTTCATCAAAATCATATTTCTTTTATGAATGATGGTTATCAAAATTTACAAAATTCTATGCAAAAACTACACTTAACAAAATGAGTGTAGTTTTGTTTATTTTTATAAAGAAAATACGAAAGGATTTGAAGATGTACCGTTACCAGATATAATTTTTACTTCAGGTTTTAAATATATAGTAGGAAATGCATGCATATTTTCGTTAGAATTTGTCCATTTTTGTGAATAACCTCCAGTTTTATATAGACTCCAACCTTTTGCGATTCCAGATACTGTAAACATTGTCCATTGATATCTAATATTTGAAGAAGTACGAAATTGGTTTACCCAACCACCAGAATACGCATAATCACTAGGCGCAAATAAGCCTACTTTTCCAGACCATGTCTTACCTGTTGCTTTCTCCGCTTCATAACAAGCAAGTCCGTCTCCTGGTATACCCCCTAAAGCTCCCACGTTCCATAATACTTCATCTATCATATTCTTGCTGTCTTCCTCTAAGTTATTGTAATCCGTAGTATTTAAAGCACTTCTTAAACCAGCGCTAGCCCAATTTGTACCTTTTCCACCATCCCAAGGGGATGTTCTACTAGAAGTTCTTTGTAATTTTAACGATGTTTTTTGATTTCCCGATTGGTCTAATACATGATTCATAACACCTATAATTCGCCAAGATTG
>CAQRXS010000027.1 GCA_948874605.1 uncultured Bacilli bacterium
CCCCCCCCTAAAGTCAATTCATTTTTACACTTCTCTTTGAATATCTATAATGACATATTCAGAATTTTTTTGAGTCCTAATTGGATAACCCCAACCTGCAAGTCCTGAGGAAACAATTGCGTCCATGTTTCCAATTTTTGTATGACCATACCATAAATCTGACATATGAAACCATTTAATAAGGTAACCCGCTGGGAAAATCTGCCCTGCATGAGTATGCCCAGATAACATCAAGTCTACGCCGCTTTGAGCATTATTTTCATATTCTACTGGTTGATGATCTACCATAATGATATACTTTTCCGTATTTTGATTTTTTAAAAGTTCTTTTGAAGATATTCTCGAGGCACTTAAATCTTCTCTTCCTACAAGAAGAATATCCCCTATTTCTAATACTTCATCTTCTAATGTTTTAATTCCTACATTTTCTAAAACTTGGTTTAATTCTGATTCATTATAATGCTTTTTTGTTGAATATTTTTGTCTATCATGATTTCCATAAATAAAATAGACCCCTAATTTATTCTTGAAGCTTCCTATAATTTTTAAGATTTCTTCCATTTCTTCTTTTGAAGTATTTTCGTCAACAATGTCACCTCCCAGAAGAATAAGATCAATGTCCTTTTGCTCTATTTCTTTTTTTAATAATTCTAAACTTGTTTTTTTTAAAACTGTTCCATAATGGGAATCTGATAAAAATAAAATTCTTAATGGTTCTATATTTTTGACTGTTTTTATTGTGTAGTTTGTCTCAACTATATTTCGAATATTAAAATAACCAAATATGAAGAAAATACTAGTTATTAGTAAAGGAATCACACTAAACTGATAAAGTTTATTCCAAATTTTTTGAAAACTTGTTTTTTTTAAAATAAGATTTAAAATGTCGCTTACAAGCGAGAATACTAAAAAGTGGATTAGAAAAATACCTATGGAAGAAAAAACATTTATGGTATTAAAACTTAAGAAAAACGCAAAAAAGTAAATTCCTATTACCCAATAGCCTAATTTTTTGTTTCGAAATATTCTTTTTAAAATCTTTGCATAATATAAACCAACACTGGTTACAAACAATAAAATAACACTTAAAATTAATATTTTCATATATACCTCTCAATTTATTCTACGTATTTATTTTTAAACTTTTACATTTTAACTATTCTTCGACACCTTTAATTTTTATTCCAAGTAGTCTTAAAAAATCATAGGATTGATAAAAATCGATAATCATCCCCTTCATTGACTGTTCATCAAAGATTGCCCCAGTAATATTAGAATCTGAAAAATCAACGTCTTCTAATTTTGTTTTTAAAAATTCAGTTTCTGTAAAATTCACTTTTTCAACCTTAAATAAGTCTAAAAGAGCTTGTTCAAAAGAAGAAAAAGAAAAATCTCCATTCTTTAACATTACTCGAGTTATTCTTGCCCCACTGAAATTTGCATAACGCGCAATGCAATCTTTAAACATGACATCTCGCATGGAAGAATCAATAAAAACGGTACCTACTAATTTACAATTTCTAAACTCAACTCTTCCTAATTCACTTTTAACTAATCGTAGGTTAGAAAAATCACAGTTTTCAAAAATGACATCTCTTATTGTAACTTTTTTTAATGAGAAGTTTTGAAAATTGCAATTTTTGAAAATACATTCCTCTATCGAAATGGTATCTAAATTTATTTTTTCTTCACTTAAAATATTTTCAAAATGGCCTTGATAACATTCCTCATAGCAGTCCATAAAATTCTTTTCTTCTACTATTTTTATTTTAGGTTCTATAATCATATTTAACACTCCAATTTTTTTATCATATTTTAGCATAGTTTTTTGGAATCGTAAAACTCGAACTATTTGATCGCTCGAGTTAAAATATTCTTTAATAAATTATTGTTCTTGGGAATCAGAAGAAATCTCTTCGATAGTTTTTTCTTCGTTTTGTAGTAATGCCCCACTCATCCAACTAGATGTTAGCCCATAGTCAATATAAATAGATTGACCAGACATATAAGAACAGATGTCACTTCCCACAACAACTAAAGGGTAACCCATATCTTTTGGTTCAGCAGCATAGCCATTCCAACTTTTTAAGAAAATATTCTCAATCATAGCGGCCCCTTCTTCTGCATTTCCACTTGGACTTGTAGATTTGTTAAAGTCATCTGTAAGCCCGGTTGTAGTATCACCAGGATTGATAGAATTTAATCTTATTTTGCGATCTATAAATGATTTATCCATACATTTATAAGTTACATAACTAAGTAAACATTGTTTTGCAAATACATAAGAACTTGAGATTTTTTCTGGATGTTCTTCATACCATTTCATTGCTTCTTCCCAAGTTGGTAGGTTTATTAATTCCACAGCATCTTTGTAAACGGATTGCCAACCAAAACCACCTACTGAAGAAATGAATGTTACGGAACCTCTGTCAGAAATTCTGTTTAGTAAGCATTCTGTCATATATTTCTGTCCGTAAAAATTGACTTTTTGTACTAAAAGCTCATTGCCTGGAAATGCTGCGATTCCATGACACAAGAATAGAGCATCAATTTTTTCTGGAAGTTTTTCGATTAATGAATCGATTTCTTCTTTCACACTTAAATCTGCTTGAAATGCTTCTTTGACTGGTAAATCGACCGTATTTTTATCTATTGCATATACATTTGCACCTAGTTCGATTAATAATTCAGCAGCACTTTTTGCCATTCCAGAGGCAGCACCTGTGATCACCACATTTTTATTTTCATATCCAAATAATTTTTTTAAATCCATTTTTATTTTCCTCCTAGTATATATTTTACACTTCCAACAAAATATATACAAGAAACCAAATTATTGTTTACATCTTTTTACTTATTCTTTTGAAAATAGCACATTTTCTGATTTATACTGTTTTATGATTATAGATAGTACAATAACTATTATTATCGTTGTAGAACATACCATAGCTAAAATGTTTAAAATATTGATGTTTCCGCCCAATATATCAGTATATAGAAGCGTAAAATTCAAAAACGGGATAAATGATAAGATAATAGAATTTTTAAGATTTATCATAAAAGCAATCATACCTGGAAAAAAAGATATAAATGTTAGTGGTGTTAAGGCACTTTGCGCTTCTTTAAATGTTTTTGCGCGACTCGCTATCGCAATGCAAAGGCCACTGATAAGGAAAGAATACATGACGATTATAAGAAGTGAAAATAATAAGCTTGGTACAGAAGGCATCATATTCTGACCCGCATAAATTTCATACATGTTACCAGCCAGTAAAAGCGAAATAACCATTAAAATTAAACTAACAAGACCTGTTAGCATTGAAGAGAATGAAACACTTAAAAATTTTCCGATAATGATATCACGACTTTGCAGCGGAAATGTCAGTAAAGTTTCTAGTGTTCCTCGTTCTTTTTCACCAGCAGTTGCATCCGTTGCAGGGTATGTTGCCGAAACAGTAATAGCCATGATTATAAATAAAAAGGCATAATTTGTCATATAATTGGCAAAGTAATTTTCTTTTTCCACAATATCTTCTTCAACTGTAATAATATTTATAATGTCACTCGCAGGAACGCCATAATCTGTTAGATATTTTGTTTGCAAATATTCTTTATAAGTAGAAAAATAGGATTCTATTAAATGCTTGGCAAGTGTTGTAGTTTCGTTGTCTTCGCCATGAATTTTATAGGCATTTTTCTCTTTTGAAACGTATAAATCTAGATTACCGTTTTGGTATTCTTGTTCTAGTTTTTCAAAATCCATACTAGTATAATTTATATTCATTTCTTTTAATATACTTTTTTCTGCTTCATCTAGTTCATATGCAAAACCAATTTTATTATATTCTTCAATGGGTTTATTTATTTGCATTTCAAATAATGCTGACATGCCTAGTACCAAGACCGGAATAAGTAAAGGGATAATTAGCATCATAGATAAAGATTTTTTATCACGAAACATTTCTCGGATTTCTTTTTTTAGCATATACCATAAACTACTTTTCATTTAGACTCCTCCTATTAATGTAAAAAAGGCATCTCTTAAATTTGTGCACTTCGTTTCTTTCAAGATGTTTTGCGGAGTATCCGATTTAATAATTTTTCCATGATGAATTAATAATACACGATCACAAATATTTTCAGCTTCCTCCATATAATGTGTAGAATATAGAATTGTTTTTCCGCGTTTCTTTTCTTTTTTGATAAAATCTAAGATTATCTGACTTGATATGATATCTAAGCCACTTGTAGCCTCATCTAAAATATAATAGTTTGGATCATGTATCAAGCATCTAGCAATATTCACTCTTTGCGTTTGGCCAGTTGATAGTTTTTCTATTTTATTGTATAAGAAACTTTCCATATTTAAATTTGTTGTAATTTCTTTGACTCTTTCTTGAGCAACATTCTTTTCAACACCATAAAATTCAGCACACATTATTAGTAGTTCATAAGCCGTAAGTGTTTGATATATTTTTGTATTTCCTGAAAGAAATGCTAAATTTTTCTTTATTTCTATTTCTTTTTCTAAATAGGTATTATCATCAAAGTAAATTTCGCCTTCGGTAGGTGTAAGTATTCCAGCAATCATGCGTAAAAGAGTTGTTTTTCCCGCACCATTTGGGCCTAATATACCAATGATTTCTCCTTCATTTGCTTCGAAAGATATTCCTTTATCAGCCCAAAATTCTTGTTTTTGCTTTCTTTCATCTAATCTTATAAATTTCTTTTTTACATTTACTACTTTTAACATGAGTCTACACATCCTTTTATAATTTTTTTTGAGATATTAAATTTGTATTTTTTACATACGTTAAAGCTAAAGTAAAGACTGGGCTTTTTATATAAAGTGGTTTATCCCATTCGTACCAAATATCAAAGGCACTTGTAGCTCCATCTGCAAGCATTTTTTGAACTTTTGGATTTTTAAATGTAACATTATTCTTTTGGTTTGTAAGTGGATGATGGTATCCCATATCTTGATATATTTTTGCTTGTAAATCGGCCTCTAATTTATCACAATAGTAAGCAAACATAGCATTATTGGTTTTTCTTTCGTCAAATTCCAATAAGGAATTCACCATTTCTTTGTTTTTACTTAAATTCCCGATAACAGTAATAATTGCTTTATGTTCCATTTCTAATTTTTTTTCAGGCGTTATTCCATCATGAGGTGTTATATCACTAATGATTATTTCACCAACTTCATGAATATTCAAAGTTGAAATAACTTGGTCCAAATTAATATCAAAATTAAACACTGATGCAAATGCGATTGCTAAAGCAATAGTACAAACAATATGTTCTGAAATTCTTTCAATTCTACTTATAGATATATTCCAATGATTCGAATCCCAACCAGTTCTAATTTTCTTCTTTAATATCAAATTTAGATAATAAAATCGAAATATTTCATAATTCTTTTTTTCATCATTTCCTAAATGATCTATAACACCATAATTTTTAGCTATATTAAATAATCCATCTAAATCTAGACAGTTAATTTGTTCTTCCGTTAAAAAATTCTCAAAAAAATTAATAAATGCGCATTCTGTGATTATACAGTCAAATGCAAATTTACTAGATGAGTATTCTACACTTTTTGATGCCAAATATTGCTGCAATTCTAAAGAATATTCTTTTCCTTTGTTCATATTTTTAAAGCAAGATATGAGTTCATTAGGACAAACATCATAAAGTTTACTAAATAATATAGTTCTAAGTGTTAAGCCTAAATTGTCCACTTTATTATATTCCGAATTAATTGCTGTTGCTAAAATCATTGAACCATATATTTGATCAGCAATACTTTGATTATGCCTTTTATCAATAAGAATATATTTTAATTGGTTTACTAACATATAAAATTCTAAAGCAGAATTCATATCAGTCGCTTCTATTTTCATTATAACTGCAACTCACTTTCAAAAACTTACTAATTACATTAAATGAACTTCCAATTATTGATTCGGTTAAAAAACAATTGAGCCCAATAATCATTTTGTGTCTAAGAGTTAACTTCTTCGTTGTCTTCTTGACAATGCCATTGTTGTAGTACGGAGATCGTTCATCATTTGATTATTTACACCTTCTACATAACCGTCCATCCCTCTAGTATGACGAAAGTAATCATTATGCGAATTTGTAACTCCTTCTTTTTGGAACGAAATACCATCAAAATAATAGTATCTTGCATCTTCCCTAACTACAGAGTTTGGCTTTTTTAGATAATTTTCTAATAAATAATTTATGCGGTCTTGCTGAGATGTTTTAGAGTCAATTGTAAAGCTTTGATCTTTTTGGGCCCCAAAAAAACTTATTGCACTTCCATGAATAGAGTGTGGATTATATGCTACTCTTACAGAATGTGATTCTTCCTGAAAAGCTTCTAATATGTTTACAAGAAAATTTTCCGTAATATTCGGTGGTATATCTACAACATGACAATGTTTCAAATATCTTATATAACCTAGAAGTCTTTCTTTTTTTGATATTTGAATTGTATCTAAATTCGATTCTAAAGTAATATTTTCTTGCCATAAAAAATATTGTAGCAGAAACTGTATTCCTTCCTTTTTATTTAAAATTCGTGTGTATTTCTCTTGATTGGTATTTATTATCGTAATAAACCAATATTGTTGTTCTTCATCAAACATCAAATGCAAAACACCACTTTTTTGTTCTTTTACATTTTCAAATACTTCATCTTTTGTAGATATTAAGCTCATAATTAACCTCCAATTTTTATACTTCCATAATGCCACAGTTTGGTTTATTTTGCAAGTAAAATAATACTACAAATAAAAAAAAGAAAAGACAGTTACTTTCTTTTCTTAGATATTCTTTTTTTCTAGTATCTTTTTTAATTTTTCTAATAGAATAATTACTCCACAGCCAATTAAAAACCAAAGAATCGAAAATGTTTCAACGGTTAAAGGGTTATGATAAACTTCTAGGGTTGTGGGTCCCATAACAATTGCATAGAATGAGCCAAGCATTAAACCTAAAATGGTATAAATTGTTTGACTTCGAAATTTTTTTAAAGCCATTTTTATCAAACGAATTACACCTACAATACCAAGAATTACACCTACTCCAAAGAAGCACAAAATTGGAAATTGATTCAGTGAACCATGTAAAAACTCTTTTATAGCATTGATGATAGGAATATATAGACCAAAAATAAGTAGTAAGGTTGAGCCAGAAACGCCGGGTAAAACCATCGCCGAAATAGCAATCATACCAGCTATAAGGACGTAAAGCCCCAATCCTAAATTAAATTCTTTTAGGTTTACTACTGTTCCTGAACCACTTACAGGATTAAAATAAGTAAGTAAAGATACTATTATTATGCCAATGAGTAAGAAAATAATATTTTTGTACTTTCCTTTTATACTTTTCTTTTCTTCTTTCATTATTAATGGAATGGAAAATAAAATAAAGCCAATAAATAACGAACTTACTTCATAAATATGTGATTGAAATAAATTGGTTAATATCAAAATGGCTAAAACCATACCAATAACCCAACCAAATCCTAATTTTAATAAAAATACTAGCGCATCTTTTCTTTCTTTTTTACTACCAAACATTAAATTATCTAAGGAATTAATAAATTTGTCATAAAACCCTAAAATAAAGGCAATTGTACCACCACTAACTCCAGGAACACTATCTGCAAGGGCCATACAAAACCCTCGAAAAATTTCGACTATAAATTTCATCAATATTTCTCCTCTTTTCCATTATCTTATTTCAACTAATGATTATTTTATCATAAATTTGTAGTATTGTCCTTAATAAATTTTATAATGTCTATGTTGTCGCATTTATTCACAGATTTTTATAAATTTTTCTAAATCATGATTTTACCTTCTTAAATATTTTTTGAAATGCAGTTGGCAAAGAAAATTCTTGTTCAATTTTGTTTTTATTATAATAATTATAGTCGAGACTTTGTTTTTGTAAAGAAACCAAATACGCTTTCATATGCCATTCGATATGAGAAAAAATATGTTTAAATTCGCCTATTTCTTGAATGCTTTTTAAGGAGTATTTTTTTTCTTTTAAATAGTTTTGTAATTCCTCTTGCGTAAAATAATCGTCAACATTTGGAAGTTCATAAAGCCCTGCTAGCAAGCCCTCTTTTTCTCTTTTTTGAATCGCATATGTTTTTTGATATTCTAATATATAGACAGTTTTTTCTGCTATTTTACGTTTTATTTTTTCTTTCTTTACAGGATATTCTAGCATTGTATTTTTTTTACAAGATTTACAAATGTCATGAAGTGGGCATTCAGAACATTTTGGTTTGCCATTTGGTATACACACTAAAGCTCCAAGCTCGATAAAACTTTCTGTAAAGTCTCTAGCTTCTTCTGGTTTCATAAATTTTTGTAAAAGTTGGGTATATTCTTTCCTAACTTTTGGATTTAGCATATCTCTGTTATCTTCAAAAAGACGAGATAAAATGCGCATGACATTTCCATCTATAGCAGGAACGCATTTTTGATAAGCAATCGATAAAATAGCACCAGCGGTATAAGGTCCGATCCCTGGTAGGCTCATTATTTCTGCCTCATTGTCTGGTAAACTTTTTAAACCACGTTTTTTTACCTCTATTGCACATTTTTTTAAATTTCTGGCACGACTATAGTAACCTAATCCTTCCCATAGTTTCAACAATGTATCTTCTTCAATATCAGCAAGCGCTTCTATGTTAGGTATAACATTTAAAAATCTTTTATAATATTCTTTTACAGCTTCTACTCTTGTTTGTTGTAACATTACCTCAGATATCCAAATTTTATAAGAGTCTGTTGTATGTCTCCAAGGCAAATCTCTTTTTTCTTTTGCATACCATTTTAATAAAGCATTTATATCTTTTTCATTCATATACACCACTTTATTTAGTATAACAAAAAAAGAAACGTATTTACAGTCCCCTTTATAGTTTTATTGATACTTGCTCATAATTTGATTTAAATAGTACATTTTCCGGTCTAATTCTTGAATATCTTTAGCATATTCACTCATCTCTTTTTGAACATCTTCTGGTATTTCTTCTTGAAATTTATAACGAATTTTATGATCTAAACTAGCCCAGAAATCCATGGCTACTGTTCTCACTTGTATTTCAGCTGGAATGTATTCTACTACATTTTCTAAGTAAATCGGAACTAAAACGATTAAATGATAACTTGTATATCCTGAGTCTTTGGGAGTTCTAATATAATCTTTTCGTTCTTTAATAATAATATTTGTAGAATGCGTAATTAAAGATACTATATCATATACGTCCGATAAAAAGGAAACAACAATACGAAACCCTATAATATCTGTAATATATTTTATAATATTTTCTTTTGTAGAAACGATTTTTTTATCTTTCATTTTTCTTTCAATACTTTGAATTGTCTTGATTCTAGATTTTACGTGCTCTACTGGACTATAACCATGTTTTTGTTCGAAAGAACGAAGCAAAATATCTAGTTCTGTTTCTAACATTTGATGAGCATATTCGTATTTTATATAAATATCTGAATTCATTTTTTACAACCTCTTTTCAAAAAAAGAAAGCAATACTACTCGTATCACTTCTTTTTGTATCCATAATTTACCATATTTTGTTTAAAAAAGCAAATTTTGATTTTTTCAATTTCTATCATTTGTTTCTTAATGTAAAATTTAAATCTTCTTCTTTCCTCTGTACTTGAATATTTAGAATCCTTTCATAAATTGCTTGTAAGTCTATGATAATTAATTGTAATTGATATCTTGAGATATTCCACTTTATTACTCTTTGCATGTAACTAACATAATAAGATGCTTCATATTCCTCTATTTTGTCTTTTAACCAATTTAAAAATATTTGAAGCTGCTCTTGAGGTAAATCGTTTGGAAAATCTTTATGTAATGTGACTTCTGACATTTCATTTTTTTCCTGTAAAGCGTCTATTGCCGATTTCAATAGGATTACTAAATGATTCACAGTAAATATATCTTCTTTCTTATCTAAAGATACTTCTATTTTCTCAAATTTTGTTATGAAATGCATGATAGATTGGTTTGTTTTTTCCTCTGAAACTACTTGGAAGCTTTCAGGCATCCTATCATTAGGTTGTAAAAACAGTTTATCTTTCGTATTTTTTACCATACAGACCTCTTTTCTAATGGGTATTATTATAGAGGTATGCTGGTAATTTGTAAATAATTATTTTATCTTCTTTATTTTAATTTTCTTTCTAAAGAGTAATCTACGATGGCATCAATATGTGATTGCGTTGTGTCGAATATTGGAATTGTTAAATCATTTTGCTTTATTAACATTTCGATTTCTGTACATCCTAGAATAATTCCTTCAATGTTATTTTCTTGAATCATTTGATGAATAACATTTTTATAATATTCGCGTGAAGAATCTTTTATTTCTCCTTTGCATAACTCATCAAAAATAATTCGATCAATTTCATTAATATTTTCTTCCTTTTGTGGAGTGGTAACAGCTAAGCCATTTTGACGTAAGCGCTCAACAAGAAAGTTTTCAACCATTGTGTATTTTGTTCCTAATAATCCAACATTTAAAACATTGCTTTCTTTACATTTCTCGGCTACACAATCTGCAATGTGAATAAGTGGAATGTTAATTTTGCTTTGGATGAAATTGGCAAGTTTATGCATGGTATTTGTAGCAATAACAATGTAGTCTGCTCCTGCAGTTTCCAAAGTTTGGGCAATTTTTGATAATTCGTACCCAATCTCTTCCCATTTATTTTCTAACATTAACTTTCTTATTTCTTCAAAATTTACATTGTAAATTAATAACTTCGCACAAGTAAGGCCTCCCGCACTTTCGTTTACTTGTTTGTTAATTCTTTCGTAGTAATGAATAGTTGATTCATAACTCATACCACCAATAATTCCAATTGTTTTCATATTTTTATCCTCTTTTCTTTATTAATTGTATTTCTTCTAAATCATCAGGTACAAATACAGTTCCTTCAAAGACCCGTTTTGCTTCCTCTGTGTATAATTTTTTTCGGTCTTTTCCATGTGTTTCTTCCGTATGATAAAGGATTATATTTTTTACATTTAGCGAGTTTAAAACATTTGCAGCACTTAGAACTGTTGAATGATTTTTCGCATATGCATGAAATATTGTTTCTTCAGCATCTAAACAAAATGCTTCATGCATAACGTAATCTGCACCTCGTACTCGATTATATAAGTCTTTATTAAGTGTTTCATCTCCTAAAAATAGTAAGCGATTTTCATTTAATATACATTCAAAGCCATATTGCTTTGTACCTCTAGCATGAATATCAAAAAATTCATACTCAATACCGTTTATTTGATATTTATCACAGTCATTCAAAACAATAAAATTTGTAATTCTGTATATTTTTTCTAGTAAAGGAGCTGGCAAAACATAACCTGCAACACCTAAAATAGCTTCGTATACAACATCATTACAATAGATATTAATTTTTTCTTTGACGTCATCCTCTTTTATTGCATTCATTTTTTTAAACATCCATATAAGACCTAATATATGATCTGTATGACTATGTGAAATAAAAATATTTTTGACCTCGGTAAGTTTTATATTTGACTGTTTTAATCTTTCAATAATTTCTATGCTTCCCCCTGAATCTACTAGAAATATTCCTTTCTCATTTTGAATATAGAAACAAGTATTATATAATTTTACAGGCCCACCATTTCCTGTTCCCAACAATTTTATTGTTTCCATTATACTTTTACCTCCAAATCTTTTCGTATATTATACTTTTTTTCTTAGGCTTAAGCAAGTTTCATTTTTTCTTTATTAATTGGTGATTCTCAAATGTATAAAACTTATTACAAATCTCATTTATTTTCTCATTGTGAGTAGTAATGATTAATGTTTTATCCTGGAAATGTTTGATAAGAAAATTCACGACTATTTCTTCTGTATGTTTGTCTAGATTTGAAGTAGGCTCATCTAAAATATAAATGTCTTTTCCCATTAAATAACTTCTTAAAATATTTATTCTTCTTTTTTGACCTGTTGATAGTTTCAAACCTTTTTCCCCTACAACTGTATTTAAACCATTTTCAAATAGTAATAATTCATCTAATTCTAATTCTTCTAAGTAATTTTTCAATTCGTCTTCTGAAATTTTGTTATTAAATGTTAAATTCTCTCTAATTGACATATTGAATAATTCGATTTCTTGACTTACGACACCAATATCTAATTTTACGTCTTTAAAGTTCTTTTCGTCTATGAAAATTTGCCCTTTATAAGTACTAATGTTCCCTAGTATTAAATTAATTAGAGAGGTTTTTCCTTGACCAGATTGGCCTGTTATAGATATTTTGTCTTTGTTTTGAATTTCAAAATTGTTAACTTTTATTTCTAACTTAGTTTTAGGGTATTGAATGGAAACATTGGTTAGATGAATTTTATGCCACGTTTTTAGTTCTTTTTTATTTTCACTATGTTTAAAAATCGTTTTTAGTTTCTTATTTATTGCTTTTAATTCATAGCAATTTATAATTGTTCCCGATAATTCTTCAAAAACAAATCCCATCTCAACTTGTAAAGAAATATAAAATGTTATAATTCCTATTGTATCAATACCATTTGATAAATCTATCACTGCTTTTAAAAGCCCTAAAAGAAAAGGTATGATAATTAATGTGTTTCGAAAATATGCTTCTTTGGCATAAAATTTTACATACTTTTTATTTTCATTTATGCATTTCTTCCCTTCTTTTTTTATCTTGTTATTAAAATAGGTGTTATTGTTTAATAGTTTTACAGTCCTAATATTGCTAATAAAATCATTATACATAGAAGAATACTCATATTCCTCATCATATAATTTTTCTACTTGTGTGTTTGCCTTTTTTAATATCTTTATACTTAAAAATAAACATAATGCGCTTGTTATTAAAGACACGAAAAACAATAATAAAGATTGTTTATAAAGGGTATAAAACAAGAAAACAAACGTAATTAAAATACTTACATATTCTGCTTGTAAAATCTGTTTTACTAAGTCAATAATCTTTTCAATTAGCGACTCGAAATATCCGGTTTGATATTTGGAAATTGTTTCAACAGGCAAGT
>CAQRXS010000028.1 GCA_948874605.1 uncultured Bacilli bacterium
GGTATAGTGATTTTTCTCTTAATACAAATGGTCTAATTTCACATTTTTATTCTTATGAAAGAAGCAATAACATTGGAAAGGTAAACTGCTTATCTGGAAATTTATGTACGGATCCCATTACAAGAACAACTTCTTGGATTGGAAAGGTTGGACTTATTTATCCTTCTGATTATGGTTATGCGATAGGTGGTGCATTTCGAACTGTATGTTTAAATACCGTATTTCTAAACTTAGGAAATAATGATGCTTGTAAAAATAATAGTTGGCTAAACAAAGGAGAACTTTGGACGATGATGCCTCGAGCTGGTCAGAATGTTGCAAGCTATGTATTCAGTTTATTAAATGGCGGTTTGTATGCCAATGGGAGTGCATCATTTCCTTATGCAATATATCCGGTTATTTACTTGAAAAGTGAGGTTAAAATTGTTTCAGGTCAAGGGTCGAGAGCAAATCCTTATGAACTTGCAATTTAAAACTATTTAATTTAATAGTTTTTTTTGGTGGATTTTGTTATACTTAGTTTAGGTGATTTTCATGATTGATATGACAAGTTTAAATGAGTTACAAAGAGAGGCTGTTGAGCATCAAAACGGTCCTTGTTTAGTGATTGCAGGAGCGGGTTCAGGAAAAACAAAAGTTTTAACGACTCGAATTGCAAATCTTATTTTAAAAGGTATTCCAAGTTATCAAATTTTGGCTATTACTTTTACCAATAAAGCAGCGAAAGAAATGAAGGAAAGAATTGCGAAAATGGTTCCAGAAAGTGATGCTTTTGTTGGAACTTTTCATTCATTTGGATTACGAATTCTTCGTGAAAATGTTTTAAAACTTGGTATGACACGTAATTTTACAATTTTAGATAGTGATGATGTAACAAGTTTAATAAAAAAGATTTTAAAAGAAAAAGGTTATGATACGAAAGAAGTTAGTCCTTCTTATATACGAAATCGAATTAGTTTTATTAAAAATGAAATGATGACCGATGCTGAAGTAGAAAAATTTTTTCAAAGTGATTTAGAAAAAATTGCTTATGAAGTTTATCTTGAATATAATTTAAAGCTAAAGAAGAATAATTCTGTTGATTTCGATGATTTATTAAGACTTCCCGTTTTACTTTTTCAGCAAAATCCTGATGTCTTAGAACATTATCAAAATAAATTTCAATATATTTTAATTGATGAATACCAAGATACCAATGAAGTGCAATATAAATTAGTTAAGATTTTAGCGAGTAAGCATCGTAATTTGTTTGTAGTTGGTGATCCAGATCAATCTATTTACCAATTTCGTGGGGCAAATTATAAAAACATTTTGAATTTTGAAAAAGATTATAAGGATGCTCACGTAGTATCTTTGATTGATAATTATCGTAGTACAAAAATGATTTTGGATGCAGCGAATTCTGTTATTAAGAATAATCAAGATCGTAAGCCGAAAGACCTTCGTAGTCATCATGGAGATGGAAAAAAGATTAAATATTTTCGGGCTAATGATGAAAAACATGAAACGAATATGGTAATCTCTGAGATTAGAAAATTATTTGATGAAGGCTATAAGAATAGTGATATTGCTGTTTTTTATCGAACGAATGCGCAGGCTCGAGCGGTGGAAGAACAATTTTTAAAAGCTAATATTCCATACAAAGTTGTTGGTAGTTATTACTTTTATTCTCGTAAAGAAATTAAAGATTTGTTATGCTATTTACGCTTAATTTTAAATAAAGATGATGATATTTCCTTACGAAGAGTTATTAACACGCCGAAGCGGGGGATTGGTAATACGTCGATAGAAAAGTTAGAGGTTATGGCTGGAATTGAAGGTATCAGTATGTTTGATGCCATTACGTCAGCAAAAGAACTTGCATTTAAAAATTTAATATTGGAATTGCAAAAAGATGCTGAGACTATGAGCTTGACTGAATTAGTTGATGATGTATTAGAAAAATCTGGTATGCGTCATGAACTTGAAATAGATTCTTCTTTGGAAGCAGAACTTCGACTTGATAACTTAATGGAATTTAAAAGTATTACAGCAACTTTTGAAGAGAATACTGGAAGTGTTGACTTAGGAGATTTTTTAGAAGAAATCAGTTTGGTTGCTGATATTTCTGAACATAAAAATCAAGATGATGTTGTAACATTAATGACGATTCATAGTGCAAAGGGACTTGAATTTCCTATTGTATTTTTAGTGGGTATGGAAGATGGAATCTTTCCTCATCAAAATAGTTTCTTAGAAGAAGGGGGAATTGAAGAGGAACGACGACTATGTTATGTTGGAATTACACGAGCGAAAGAAAAATTATTTTTGTCAAATGCGAAGTCTCGGATGATGTATGGTAGAACAAATCAAAATCCAGAAAGCAGATTCTTGAAAGAAATAGATGAGAATTTATTAGACATTGAGAAAAAGGAAAGTGTATTCTCTAATCGAGTTGTTGCACGTGAGAATATGTATTCCGATGAAGATGTTTCTTATGAAGTTGGAGATGTAGTTATGCACACCATTTATGGAAGAGGTGTGGTTGTAGGTGTAGATAAGTCTATTATTAGTATTGCTTTTTCTAAACAATATGGAATTCGAAAATTGATGAAAAATCATAAAAGCATTAAGAAAGTGAGTTAATTATGTCAGAGCTTCTGATTAATTTAATGGGGTTGGAATTGCGATTGCTTGCAAGAGAAAATTTGGGTGTTCTTATTTTTCGAAATAAACATTGTCGAGTAATGTATCGTGATAAGTTAGGACATTTTAATGATGGAGAAGAAGTAGGGTTTCTTGATGGTATTTTATTAAAAATGTTTCCTGTTATTCATGAAGAAATTGAACAAGATAAAGTATGTTTGCTTTATTATTCCAAGGAAAATAAAAATTATCAAGTTGGAATTTGTGAATATCAAAATTTATGTTATTGTCCTGAGTTTATAGGAGAATCTGTAAATTTAATGGTAGCCTTATTTCAAGTAGAAGATGAGGTTTCTACAAAATATAAGTTGTGTAAAAATTTAGGAGGAGTTAAAAATGGCATATAATTCTATTGTTTATTTAAAGAAGTTGGTAGATGATTATTCTAAAAATCACTGTTCGATAGTTTTTCAGAGAAACAACAATGAGACTAGCTGTTATTCTATGACTGCTAATCATCATCCAATATATTTAGATTGTTATCGAAAGAATCGTAATTATTTTGAAGATTTTCCTTTGTTTCAATATATTCTTTCTTATTTGACTTTGGAAATCTCTAGAGTTGGTTTTGCCTATTTTGGTGAATTATATTATCCAGTGGCTGATTCTAAAGGGGCTATACAAAAGCATTTGATGACTGTGAAAAAAGCTTCGAGACTTAGTGAGTTACTAGAACAATTAGAAATTCATATTTTGGCAAATTATCGGAATCTAGAGCTACAATTAAAAGGACATTCAAACGCTTATTTAGAAATTTATCAGGCGGGCGAGTGGGCTCATGCAAGCTTTTTATTAAATCATAATAATTTATGGAATGGTAAATATGATTTAGATGATAATTTTTTACATTTTTTTCCTAGTATTAAACGAAATATCGCTGAAGGCAAGTCTATTACAATCCATTATCTTTCTGATTCTGTTATTCCTGTATTTGAAATACATCAAGAAGAAAATAATGTGGTGGCATCAAGTCTTTTTGAAGCATTTGTTATGTTAGAAAGACGCATTAATGATAAGCATATGTACTTGCAAAGGAATAAAAAACAAGAGATAATGTAATAATAGAAATATAGAAAGAGGTATTGAAGTGAAAGATTTAACGTTAGTTGTAATGGCGGCAGGAATGGGGTCGAGATTTGGAGGTTTAAAGCAAATCACACCAGTAGATGAGAACGGAAATTTCTTAATTGATTATTCTGTTTATGATGCCAAGAAAGCCGGATTTTCAAAAGTAGTATTTATTATTAAAGAAGAGATGTTTGATACATTTAAAGAAACTGTTGGTAAGAGAATAGAAGATAAAATTGAGGTAGAATACGCATTTCAGAAATTAAGTGATGTTCCAGATTTTGTTTCTGTTCCAGAGGATCGTGTGAAGCCTTGGGGAACTGTTCAAGCAATTTTAGCTGCAAAGCCTTATGTAAATGGTCCTTTTGCGGTTATTAACGCGGATGATTTTTATGGGTTTGATTCTTATCGTATTGTAGCAGATTTTTTACAAGCCGAAGATTCTTCGGTAGCTATACCATATCCATTTTGTAACGTAGATAGTAAATTTGGTTTTGTGAAACGTGGTGTTTTATATTTGAAGGATGATTTAGTGGAAAGAATCGTTGAGTGTAATGTAGGTTATGAAGACGGAAAAGTACTTGCAAAACCGCTTGATGGAGATACACCATTTGAAATAGAAGCTACTCATCCAGTATCTATGAATATGTTTGGATTTCAAAAAAGTATTCTAGATGAGTTAGAAAAATATTTTGAAGATTTTATGAGAGATAATCTTGATAATTTAGATAAATGTGAAAGTTTGATTTCAGAGTTTTTGGAAGTTTATTTAAATGAGAAAAAGATAACTCTTAAATATTGTACATCTAATGGATTATGGCTTGGTATGACTTATAAAGAAGATTTAGATGAGGTAAAAGAAAAACTTCAAAGTTTAAAAGAAAAAGGAGAATATCCAGATAATCTTTGGGAGGAATAATATGGACGAGGCAAAGAAGAGAATCGATGAACTTGTTAAAATTATTGATGAAGCGAATTATAATTATTATGTTTTAGTAAATCCTACGATTACGGATCAAGAATTTGATCAGCTTTTAAGGGAATTGGAAGTTTTAGAAGAAAAATATCCAGAACTTGCTTCTGAGAATTCTCCTACGAAGCGAGTAGGTGGAACAGTAATTGATAAGTTTAAGAAAGTGAGTCATTCTATTCCGATGCTATCGTTACCTGATGTTTTTTCCGAAGAGGAAATTATAGCTTTTGATGAGCGAATTCGGAAATCTGGAGTTAATCCAGAGTATGTTTGTGAGCTAAAAATTGATGGTCTTTCTGTTAGTTTGCATTATGACAATGGCGAATTTACAACGGGCGCAACGAGAGGGAATGGAGTTATTGGAGAAGATATCAGTCATAATGTACGCACGATTCGTACGGTTCCAATGCGTCTTCGAGGGAGTGAAACGATCGAAGTTCGTGGTGAAATTTATATGGCTCGTGAAACTTTGGCTAAACTGAATCAAGAAAGAGCGGAGCTTAATCAACCATTGTTACAGAATTGCCGAAATGCAGCGGCAGGCTCAATACGTCAATTAGATTCTAGTGTTGCGGCTAAAAGAAATTTAGATACTTGGATTTATCATTTACCAAATCCGGAAGATTATGGCATTAAAACTCATTATGAAGCTTTAGAATATATGAAAGAATTAGGTTTAAAAACGAATCCTTGCAGTCGTCTTGTTCATGGGGTTCAAGGTATATTAGATTTTATTAAAGAGTATACAGAGAAGCGTGCTACACTACCTTATGACATAGATGGAGTTGTTGTAAAAGTAAATGATTTGAATTCCCAAAAAGTTTTAGGGTATACTTCAAAATATCCTAGGTGGGCGATTGCTTATAAATTTCCAGCAACAGAGGTTTTAACAAAATTAACGGATATTATTTTTACGGTTGGACGCACTGGAAGAATTACTCCAAATGCTGTTTTAGAACCCGCATTAGTTATGGGGTCTACTGTGAAAAGAGCGACGCTTCATAATGAAGATTATATTTTAGAAAAAGGTTTAAAAATCGGTGACGTTGTTTCGATTCGCAAAGCTGGAGATGTAATACCTGAGGTAGTAGAAGCAAAAGTTGAACGTAGAACAGGAAATGAAAAAGATTTTACTATGATTTCTACTTGTCCTATTTGTGATTCGCCCCTTGAAAAGAAACCTGGACAAGTTGATCATTATTGTATGAACTCTAATTGTCCTGCCCGTCATATCGAAGGGCTTGTTCATTTTGTTTCAAGACATGCAATGAATATAGATGGTTTTGGCGAAAAGATTATGGAAGATTTCTTTAATTTGGGATTTATTCGTTCTATTTCGGATATTTATCATTTAGATATTCACAAGGAAGATTTAGTAGAGTTAGAAGGTTATGGACATAAATCTGTGGATAACTTATTATGGGCTATTGAAGAAAGTAAGAAAAATAGTTTAGAACGTTTGTTATTTGGTTTAGGTATTGGTGGTATTGGTGATAAAACTGCTTTGCTTTTAGCAAGAACTTATAAAAGCTTAGATAATCTTTCTTTAAAAACAAAAGAAGAATTACAGCAAATTAAAGACATAGGCCCGATTCTTGCCCAGAATATTGAATCGTATTTTAATGATGTGGATAACCAGGCACTTATCCACAATTTAAAAGAATTAGGACTTAATATGGATTTTCTTGGTGAAGAGTTAAAAACGAATGAATTAATAAGTGGAAAACGGTTTGTTGTTACTGGAACGATTTCGTTTATGAGTCGAGACGAGATAGAATCTATCATTACGAATTATGGAGGTCAAGCAAGTGGTTCCGTTTCTTCTAAAACAGATGTTGTGATTGTTGGTGAAAAGGCAGGAAGCAAAGAAACGAAGGCACGTGAACTTGGAATTGAAATATGGAATGAAGAGAAGCTGTATTCTGTTTTAAATGATATGGGTGAAGTTTAAAAATTAATCATTCTATTTCCATATAATGTATATAAAATGAATTGACTTTTTTTCAAAAACTTAGTATATTCTTTTTAGAAACACGGAGAAAGTGGAGTAAGAAGTATATCTTTTTTTAGAGAGATAAGGGTTGGTGGAACTTATTAGAAGATACTTCCCAAAAAAGCACTGGAGTGAATGGGAGCAGTCCCTTAAAACTTTTAAGCGCATGGAAACATGAAGTAAGGTGGTACCGCGGGCTAGCAGGAAGTTCGTCCTTAATTGGATGTGTTTCCTGCTTTTTGTTTTGAGGGAGTGGTGAAAATGGTAGGAAAAGAATCCATAGAGCAAAAATTGCTTTGTGAGATTAATGCTTATTTGGTTTAAAAGAAACTCCAAACTCTTTACAGTTTCGAGTATCTAAGAAAAAATTAATTCAAGATTTGAAAAACTATTTTGGTCAGAGGTATACTTCTATTGAGGATATTTTGATTTTTAAAAATAGAAGAAAAAATAAATCCAGTATATGATTATGAATCTGATATGTTTGCATGGTTTTATGCTTTATTTGAAGGTACTGTGCTTGATAAGTATTTTTCAAAAAGTTGGAAAGCACTTTGGGATTATGCGAATCACCATGGTATTTATGAACAAAAAAATTTAAAGAAAGATCGATATGCATTGATGGCACTTCGAAAATTAATTTTGGATATTACAAAAAAACCAAATAAAAATTTACCGATTACTTATAAAGATACAGAGTATTTGATTTATTATGCAGCTTGTTTTCCTTCTTTAGATTGTAAATATATTGATGCTGCGAATGAATATTTTCGCTGCTTTAACATCTACTACCGAAATCAACTGCATAAAAGCCCAGAGGAACTTACCATGTTAGATAAGATTGAATTTAGTAAAAATTTAGTAGAAGATAGAACAAGAGAAAATAAAATGATAATTATTAGAAGGGTGATTTTATGAGAGAATTTACAGAACAAGAATTAGTTCGAAGAGAAAAGATGAATAAATTAAAGGAAATGGGAATGGATCCTTTTGGTTCAGCATTTCAAAGAACAGCATTTGCGAGTGAAATTAAAGAAAAATATGAAAGTGTTGAACACGATGCATTTGAATCTATGAGTGATACAGCAACTGTTGCAGGACGTATTTTGTTTATTCGAAAAATGGGGAAAGCATCATTTTTTACAATTCAAGATAAAACTGGTTCTATTCAGATTTATATTTCTATTAATGATATAGGAGAAGAAGCTTATAATTTATTTAAAACAGCTGATTTGGGAGATATTGTTGGAGTTCATGGCAAAATTATGAAAACGAAAACGGGAGAGGTAACTATTAAGTGTTTAGAATATACGCATTTGGTTAAAGCGTTACGACCACTTCCTGAAAAATTTCATGGACTTTCTGATATTGAAGAGCGTTATAGAAGACGTTATGTTGATCTAATTATGAACGAGGAATCTAGAAGAGTTGCTTTTTTAAGACCTAAGGTTATTCGCGCTATTCAAAACTTTATGGATCAAGAAGGATTTGTAGAGGTGGAGACACCAGTGTTATCTACTTTACTTACAGGTGCTTCGGCTAGACCTTTTGTTACACATCATAATACTCAGGATTTAGATATGTATTTAAGAATTGCTTTAGAACTTCCTTTAAAAAGACTTTTAGTTGGAGGAATGGAAGCAGTTTATGAGATTGGAAGAGTATTTCGAAATGAAGGAATGGATCCAAAACATAATCCTGAATTCACTTTGATGGAAGCGTATTTAGCTTATTCTAATTTAGAGGGAATGATGGATTTAACAGAACGATTATATCAATCAATTGCAAAAAATGTGATTGGAAAAATGGAGTATCATTGGTATGGACATGATATTAATTTAAATGGTCCTTGGAAAAGAATTTCAATGACAGATGCTATTTTAGAAAAAACTGGTATTGATTTTAAGAAGGAAATGAGTGTTGATGAAGCTTTACAATTAGCCAGTGAACATCATATCGAGGTTCAAAGTCATGAGCATACTGTAGGCCATATTATTAATTTGTTTTTTGAAAAATATGTCGAGGAAACCTTGATTGATCCTACTTTCTTATATGGACATCCAGTTGAGATTTCGCCTTTAACGAAACGAAATCCTGAAGATCCACGCTTTGTTGATCGTTTTGAGCTTTTTATTGCTGGAAAAGAATTTGCCAATGCTTATACTGAGTTAAATGATCCAGTAGACCAGCTAGAGCGTTTTGAAAGTCAATTAGAAGAAAGAAATCTTGGAAATGTTGAAGCAAACGATATTGATATGGATTTTATCGAAGCTTTGGAATACGGAATGCCACCAGCTGGCGGGATTGGTTATGGAATTGATCGTTTGTGTATGCTATTTACAGAATCTGATTCTATACGTGATGTTATTTTGTTTCCTACAATGAAGCCTAGAGATTAGAAAGGGTGATACGATGTGTGGTATCGTTGGATTTGTTGACCAAAAAAAGAAAAAAGAAAAATTAAAAATTGTTAAAGATATGGCAGATCAAATTATTCATCGTGGACCAGATGGTGAAGGATACTTTTGTGATGATGTTGTAGCATTAGGTCATAGACGTCTTTCTATTATTGATGTTTCTGGTGGTGGGCAGCCAATATTTAATGAGGATAAAACAAAAGTAATTATTTTTAATGGTGAGATTTATAATTATGCTTCTTTAAAAGATGAACTTTTAGAATTGGGATATCAATTTCAAACAAAGACAGATACAGAAGTTATTCTTCATGGTTATGAAGCTTTTGGTGATGAACTTTTTGCCCGTCTTCGAGGAATGTTTTCTTTTGTAATTTATGATACGAAAACCAAAGAATTAGTTGGAGCAAGAGATCATTTTGGAATGAAACCTTTTTACTATTATTTAAAAGATCAAGAGTTTCTATTTGCTTCTGAAATTAAGTCAATGCTTGTTCATCCGAATTTTCAAAAAGAAATTAATAAAGATGCTTTGAAAATGTATTTGATTTTTCAATATTCTGTAAAAGAAGAAACTTTCTTTAAAAATGTTTATAAATTAAAACCAGGTCATTATTTTCATTATAAAGATGGAAATTTAGATATTAAACCTTATTTTGAATTAGAATATCATAAAAACTCAAATAAAAGTTATGATGAGATGAAACTAGAATTACAGAAAGTTTTGGAAGATTCTATTTATTATCATCAAACTACCAGTGATGTTGAAGTGGGGGCTTATTTATCAGGCGGTGTTGATTCTTCTTATGTTGTCAGTTTTGCGAAACCTGATAAAACTTTTTCGGTTGGTTTTTCTTATGAAGGGTTTGATGAGACGGACTATGCTAGCGATTTATCAAAAATGCTTGGTATTAAGAATTATCGCAAAAAGATTAGTCCGGAAGATTTCTTTGAAGCTTTACCAAGAGTACAATGGCATACAGACGAACCTCATGCTAACTTATCTACCGTTCCCTTATATTTTTTAAGTGAACTTACTGCTGAACAAGTTAAAGTTTGTTTATCTGGTGAAGGTAGTGATGAAATGTTTGGTGGATATAATGAATATAATGATCCAACTCTTTTAAAAATTTACTTGAAATTTCCACTTTTCTTTCGTAAATTTGTTCGGACAATTTGCAAACACTTACCTCATTTTCCCGGAAGAAATACGCTTATTTTATATGGGTTACCTTTTAATAAACGTTATATTGGTCATGGGACATTTATGGAAGCAGATGATGCAAATAAGATATTGGCGGATGATTTAAAAAATGATGAGTCAATAGAGAGTGTTTTAGAACCTGTTTATTCGAAAATAAAAGATGCTGATGAAGTTACCAAAAAAATGTTTGTTGATTTCCATTTTTGGCTACCACAAGATATTTTACTGAAGGCAGACAAAATGAGTATGGCTCACTCTATTGAATTACGGACACCCCTTATGGACGCAGAAGTATTCCGTTATGCTGCTACTATACCAAATAAGTATTTACTTAAAAATAAAGAAACAAAATATTTATTTCGAGATATTTCGAAAGATATTATTCCAGATGAGTGGGCTAAACGCCGTAAATGCGGATTTCCGGTACCTTTTTCAAAATGGATTCGCGAAGATAAATTTTATACCAAAGTAAAAACGACGTTTGAACAAAATTATGTAAGTGAATTTTTTGATCAAAACTATATTTTACAATTATTAGAACGCCATTATCAGCAAAAAGAAAATAATGGGCGGAAAATTTATAATATCTATTGTTTTCTTATTTGGTACCAAGAATATTTTGTAAATATGTAAGAACTCTAATTAGCGAGTTCTTTTTAACTTTGAATTGTACTCAATGTTAAAACTATTTAATCTCCGGTACAATTAGCATAGGTGAATGTATGGAGCATATTGAAGATTTTATTAATTTGGCTAATAATGTGAAGAAATATCGATTGATGAGAGGCTATACTCAAGAAGTGTTTGCAGAAAAAATTAATAAAACTGTTAATTTTTTAAGTTTATTAGAAAATGCACATGTTGGAATTACTGTTTATACTTTAATTGAAATAGCAAAAGCACTAGAGGTTCCAACTTCGAAACTTCTTGAACCTTGTGATAAAGTTAGCGGTAGAATCAAAAATTATAAAAAGGTTACACATTAAATAGTCTTTTTTATTATCATTCTTTTTCATTTTTCACTTTATTTTCACATATTCCGATGTGAATTTTTTTTATATTTTTAAGTTTTATGCTATAATTTTGTTGGAGGAGGATATTAAAAATGAAGAAAATGTTTAAAGAACATGATCTTGTAAAAATTGTTTCTTTGATGTTACTGTTTGTTATAGTTCTTACATGGATTATTCCAACTGGTAATTTTGGGTCTGGAGCAACTTTTACAGAAGGAGAAATGGGACGTATTGGACTTGTGCATATTTTCTATGGAAGTACTTTTGCAATTCAAAATTATGGAATGCAAATTGGTTTCTTAGTAATTATTGGTGTATTCTATGGCGTGCTTAGTCATACAGAAGCATATAAAGCACTTGTTTCACGTATTACAAAATTTGGGAAAGGAAAAGAAATTCCAGTAGCCTTAGGTATTTCACTTGTAACAGCACTTTTAGCTTCTACTTTAAATAATACCATGGTACTAATCGCATTTATGCCATTCTTTGTAACAGTTTTGCGCCGAATTGGACTTTCTAAAATGTCTGCATTTGCTGCTACTTTTGGTTCTATTTTAGTTGGTGTATTGGGTGCTACGATTGGAACAGATGGTTTAACTGGCCTTGTAGAATATTTAGCTTATAGTGGTTCAGAATTAACAGTTACAACTGAAATTCTTGTTCGTATTGGTGTATTTGCTTTAGCATTTGTTCTATATAGTTTCTTTCTTGTAGTAGCAATTCGCAAAGATAATAGTACAAAAAAGAAAGAAGAATTAACTGATGATTTATTCTATGTAGAAGAACCTAAAAAGAAAAAAACAAAAGTATGGCCAATTGTTCTTATTTTAGCTATATTAGGAATATTCGCTATTTTAGGATTTATTTCATGGTATGGTGTTTTTGAATTAGAAATTTTCCAAACATTTCATGAGAAATTAATGGAACTTTCTATAGGTGAATTTGCAATATTTCAAAATCTTTTAGGCAATGTACTACCTAATTTAAATGCTCAAGTTACAACAGAATTTGGAAGTTGGTATTTATTTTCTTATTCTGCATTAATAGTGGTTATTACTGTTTTAGTAGCAATTGCATCTAAGATGAAATTTAATGATTTCTTAAGTAATGCATGGGAAGGAATTAAAAAAGTTGGTAAACCAATCGCATTCTTGGTATTTGCTTATATGGTGTTTGTTTTCTTATATTGGTCACCAATTATGCCAACCGTTATTAATGAACTTTCTAAATTAACTAGTTCATTTAATCCATTTGTTGCAACAATTCAAGCTTTTCTTGCTGGATTCTTTAATAGTGATCTTGCTTATGTTGGTTTCTCACTTACTTATTATTTAAGTAATTTTGCTGGAACTGAAGGCAATATTATCTATATTATTTTCACAAGTATTTATGGGCTTGTACAATTCATTACTCCTATTAGTGTTTTCTTATTATTTGGTCTTTCTTATATGGATATTCCTTATAAGAAGTGGATGGGATATATTTGGAAATTCTTCTTAGGAATGCTTGTATGTTTATTAGTCATTTTTGCACTTTTAACATATATTTAAAAAGTCACATTTTGTGATTTTTTTTTGTTTGGTCCAGGACAAAAACATGAAAAAAATAAAGAAAGACTAATGAGGCTAGTAAACAAAAG
>CAQRXS010000029.1 GCA_948874605.1 uncultured Bacilli bacterium
TATTTTTTTATCCTCATAACTTGTCAATACCTTTTTTCGTGTTTTTATCCTGAAAATTAGTTTAGAAAGCTTTTAGAAATAAGATGGATAAGTTATAATCTTTATAAGAACTATGTAAATTGAGGTGGAGTAAAACTGAATAAAGAAAATGATAAAATAAAGCTATTTGATGGTTTATAGAAAATAATGGGATGGTGGCAATATGATAAAAATAAAATATCAAAATATATATGATGCCTTTATAGAGCATTATAAAAAAGTACATGTTAATCCATGGCATGAGATAAGTGAGGAACAACTAGAAAGTTTATATAAGGATTTAGTTAATTCAATGGATATAAATGATTATTATACTTTTAAATATTTTATGGATTATATTATAAAAAGACTAAGTGGTATGTCAGACGCACATACAAAATATGAACAAACATTTCCAATTCCTATGAATTTTAGAATTTTTCGTAGTGAAATATTAGTTAATTTTCCAATTGATTTAAAGAATAGTAAGTTAATAGCAATAAATGGAATTTGTATAGATACAATTATTCGCGAGTTAGAAGAAATTATAACCTATGGAACTCTAGGAAAAAGAAGATATGAAATAGAAAAAGCCTTGTTTAATAAATTTATACTATTTGGTATTCCGTCATTAAGAGGCGCTGATGAATTAATTTTTGATTTGGAAAAAGCTGATGGTACAAGAATTACAAGAAAATTTTTAAAAAAAGAACAATATTGTGAAGAGTTATTTGATATTAATGAATATTATTATGGTAAAATTGCTGCTTATAATTTCATTGATAATTGCTTGATTTTTTATCATAGTTCTCTTCAAAATAAATTTAAAGAAAAAATAGAACTTGTTATATCAAACTTAAGAAAAGAAGATATGACGAATATAGATACAATTATTATTGATATTAGAGGAAATACTGGTGGTAATTCCGCTTTAAATAAGATGTTAATGGATTTCCTTCAAGAACATAGAGATAAGAAATTGATATGCTTAACTGATTACAGAGTTTTTTCTGGTGGGCGTTATGCCCTAAGAGATTTGATTCAATTAGGAGCAACTACGATTGGAGAAGAAATAGGGACACCAACTAATTGTTATGGAAATAGTAACCATATTAACATTGAGGGGCATTCTTTTTCTGTTTCAGAATGTTATTTTCATCCCTTTTTAGGTTGGAGTGCTTCTTCGAAAAAAGAATTTAATGAAGAAGTTACAGCCAGTCTTCTTATTCCGCATATATTTAAACCTGATATTTTAATAGAAGAACGTAAAGAAGATTATATTTTAGGAATAGATACGATATTAAATTATGCCTTAAATTACAGCAAAAATAAAACATTAAGGAAATGATAGGTAAGGTGATAAAATGAGTAAAGTCTTATTTACTGCTTTTAATGGAAAAACAAATTCTTCGAAAATATTGTTAGACAAAATAAGAACAGAAAATAAGTTATATTTAAAAAATAGTTTTAAAACAAGTGTTCAACAATTTATAAAAGAAATTAATGCGAATGATTACGATTTCATTATCTCTTTGGGGCAAGATTTACTTGAAAAAGACAATGTGAAGATAGAAACTATGGCTAACAAAGAGGATAGTTTTGTGACTAAATTTGATTATACTAAATTACAAAAAATATTGGAATTAAGTAAATTTGATATAATAATTTCTAGTAATGCAGGCACTTATTTATGTAATAATTTATATTATGAAGGACTCAAATATATTCACGAAAATAAGTTGAAAGTCAAAATGATATTTATACATATACCGAAAATTAAGAATATAAGTAATATTAATGAATTGGCAATGATTTTGAATAACGAAATTTGTAAATAAAAAGTCTGTTTTAATCGAAAATCGAATAAGAGTTATAGAAATAAAAAAGATAAATTAGCATTATTTGATTGGGGTTATGTAATGTAAAGATTTAGTAAAGGAAGGTAAATAATGAAAACAAATAAAAATGTTATGATTCTTAATGGTAAAGACATTGGAATAAGTAAAATTGAATTAAACGAAGCTGATTTATTGGTTACAGATAGATCTGGTAACTATTGTTTACAGGTTTGTGTAGGATATAATTGGAAAGATATTAATACTTTAGAAATTGGACAAAAGAAGGAAATAGATTTCAACGAATACTGCTTTGCGGAAAAAAACGAACCATCTTTAATTTTGCCAACTAAATGTTTTGTGAAAAAAGTTACTGAAGATTTGTTATTCTTCCATATGAATTTTGGAAATTTAGGTAAGGAAGTGCATTTTATGAATAGAAAAAATCGATTTGATATAGAGTTAAAATCTTTAGAGGTAGAAGTATATATAAATTATAAAGACGCGAAAGGGGATTCAATTCTATATAATTTTTAAATCTATGATATAATTATGTGAAAGAGAGGTAAATGAAAAAATATTGATTTTAGAAGAAATAATGTACGTGAGAAATTTTCAAAATTTGTCGATTAACTCGGCAGAAAGATTGAGAAGAGGTATGGAATGTTTGAACAATATTATGATAAGATAAAGGAATTAGAAAGCTTCGATAAGAAAGATATTTTAAAGAAAGATTTTGAATTATATAAGCAAAGGATCATGAAAATATATTATGCACCGCATAATGAAATTGTAAATGATAAAGCTAAAGTGTTTATCGTAGGAATAACTCCTGGATGGACTCAAACACAAATTGCTTATAAAACGGCTCATGAAGGCATTCTTAGTAATCTTTCTCTTGAAGAAATTAAAATCAAATGTAAAAGAAATTCTCGATTTGCTGGAAGTATGAGAAATAATGTAATTAAAATGTTAGATGAAATTCAATTAAATAAAAAGTTAAATATTAATTCGTGCGAAGAATTGTTCAGCATTAAAGATGATTTGCTTCACACTACCTCATTGATTCCATACCCAGTATTTATAAATGAAAAAAATTATACAGGTAGTAATCCTAAAATTTTAGAAAATGATGTATTGTATTCTTATGTAAAAAAATATTTTTATAAAGAAATAGAATTATTGCCAAATGCTTTAATAGTGCCTCTAGGTAAAACTGTTGAAGAGGTATTACGAAGGATGATTTCAGAAGGCATTATAAGATCTAATCAATGTTTGTTTGGATTTCCTCATCCGTCTGGTGCAAATGGGCATAGGGTAAAGCAATTTGAAGCTAACAAAGAAAATTTAAAGAATATAATAGATAAATATTTTGAATATATGCCATTAAAGCAAATGGAAAGTTAGTGAGAATAAGATTTATAGAAAATACTAATTTAATAGTAGATGATTGTTTAATTAGAGTATAAAAAAATTGTATAGATGATTTGAAGGAGGAAAATTATATGGTAAAATTAGAGGAATATTTAAATCAAAATATAGATCAACCAAAGTATTTATTTCATGGTAGTCCATATTTATTAGATAAATTGTTGCCAAAGCAATCTCACGATGATAATGAAAATAAATCCAATGAAGATTTAGCAATTTTTTTGTTTCCAATGTTTAGAAAAGTTACTCCATATGCTCTAAGAAAAGCTTTTTATCAAAGCATAGATGGGGTAGCAAAAGAAGATTCATATTTTTCTACAACTTTGAGAGACAAAACTTATCCCTTTGCCACTATAAGAAATAGAATTATAAATTCAGATGAAAAAGGTTATGTATATGTCTTTTTACGAGATGAGACTATGATTAAAGATAATGACTCTTATCAATATAGATGTTATCATGAACTAGTTCCAGTAGATATAGTAGAAATAAGATTTAAAGATTTTGTGGATGATTTTGAAATAATATATGATGAAGAAAAAAATAAAACATTATAGTTGGGGTATCGGGGGTTAAATGCAACCGTTAGCAATGATTTAATAGAAAAGTATAATATGCCTAATCCGTTCAATAGGGATACAATAAAAGATATTGTTGTAAAATTAGAAAACGAGTTAAATGTTAAAAGATTAGTAAGTACGTGATAATGTGGAAAAAACGAATAAAAATAAAGAAGAAAAGACAAGTTGTTTCTCTGTGTGCTAAAGTGATTTAATGGCAGATAATTGCTTAGCTAGAGTATTGAAAAATTTATATAGGTAAGGTAAAAATGAAAATAATTTTAGGATCAAATAATATTTCAAAAAAGAATTCTATAATATTAGCATTAAATGAAGTCGGCATAATAGATTATGATATTATGTATATGAGCATAGATTCAAATGTTAGTTCAAGACCTAGCAATGAAGAAAATTAATTGGTGCATTAAATAGAAATTTATTAGAATATTGTCAAAATAATAATATAGCGTTTGATTTATTAGTAAGTATTGAAGGTAGATACGAACAGGTTTTAGATAGTTACTTTATTGTAACATATGCTTCAATTATTAATAAAGATGGTGAAAGTTTTATTGGTAAGTCTCAAGGATTGCAAATTTTTAAAGAAATGTTTGAATGGGCGGAAAATGGCAAATCATTAAACAAAGCTATTAATTAATAGAGAGCTTTGTTGAAAATAAGAAAGAAAGTTAATAACTTTAAATTATTTTTAGAAAAAAAAAGAATGTAGAAAGAAGTGATTTTTATAAATAAATCTGATAAAGAGAATGTTCTTAATAAAAATGTAATCAACTAGGATATCCCGATTTATGGAAACACTTTATAAAAGCCTTTTAAAATGGGAATTTTATCAGAATAAAATTTTACATTTTAATAGCATAGGAGGAAATATAATGAAGCAATGTAACCTTATTGTTTTTTCAGATATACATTATTTGGACAAAAGACCCAAACTATTGGATTCTAATTTAAGTAGAAAATTGACACAATTTTCTATACCAATGATTGATAAATTAATAGATAAAATAAATAAATCTAAACCAGATATAAGTATCTGTCTAGGAGATTTAATTGAAGATACATTAAATCATGACAAAGATATTGCAAATTATATTTATATTTGGAACAAACTAAAAAAAATTAAAATTCCTTTTTATTCAGTAATTGGTAATCATGATTTAAGAACAATGAATTCAAGAAAAGAATTAGAAAACATTATGCAAATTAAAAATGCAACATATTCTTTTGATTTTAATAATTATCATTTTATTATATTAACAACCGATATTAGAGAAGATCTAGGTGGTGAAGATGGCGGAATATATAAGGCACAATGTATGTCAGAGGATGACATATGTTGGTTAAAGAAAGATTTGCAAAAAAATGAATTGCCTTGTGTAGTTTTTACACATTTTGGTATAGCAGAAGATGAACAAATAGGAAATTATTGGTTTGAAAACAATCCCGAAGATGGATTGATGAGTAACAGAAAAGTTATAAAAGAAATAATTAAAAATGATGATAATATATTAGCAATATTTAGTGGACATCAGCATTGGACAAAACAGTTGCAAGAAGATGGGAAAATGTATTTTATTGTGGGATCATTAACGGAAAATGTAAATATGCTAGGTAGACCAGATGGAGTATATTTAGAAGTAGAGTTACAAGAGAAAAATATAAAGATAGTTGAAAAACATATTGATGTGAAATAATTATATGAAGGGAAGTAAAAAAGTTATGTCAAAAAAAGAGAATAATAATGTTAAAAATGATGATAAAAAAATGTTTCCATCTGCCCAGATAAACTGGTTGATTACGATTTATTTAAACCTTTAAGCAAAACCTTATAAATAAAAGAATTACACGATTTTTGGTCTTGCATATTTTTATTGAAATAAGGTTAAAAATACTAAAAAATGATAAAAATGCAGTAATTTTGTTATAATTTATTATAGGAATTAGAAAGGTGATTACGACATTGTAACCCCTAACAATAAAAAGATAGAAGAATAGGAGATGAAAAATTGAATAATTTAATAAATGATAACCAAGACATTGTTTTTTATAGTGATGAAGAAGGAAATTTTAATGTTGAAGTATTAATAAAAGATGAAGATGTTTGGCTAAATACAAAGATGTTATCTCAATTATTTAAAATTGATAGATCTGGAGTTATTAAGCATATATCTGATATATATAATGACGAAGAATTAAATAGAAACTCAACTTATGCAAAAATTGCACAAGTTCAAAAAGAAGGGAATAGAAAAGTTACTCGTAATATTGATTACTATAATCTTGATATAATCATTTCTTTAGGCTTTAGGGTAAATTCTAAAACTGCTATAAAATTCAGAACATGGGCTAACAAATTGTTAAAAGATTATATTATTAAAGGATATAATTTAAACGAAGATAGATTTTTGAAAGCAAATAGAAGTGATTTAGAATATTTTAACGAATTACTAGAAAAAATAAAATTAATCAGAACAAGTGAAAGAATGTTTTATCAAAAAATTACAGATATATTTGCAGAGTGTAGTATTGATTATGTTAAAGATAGCGAAATAGCGAATACTTTTTACAAAACGATACAAAACAAATTTCACTATGCTATAACGCATCAAACTGCAGCGGAAATTATTTATAATAGAGCGAATTCAAATAAAGAATATATGGGACTTACAAATTGGAAAAATTCACCAAATGGTAAAATATTAAAAAGCGATGTGGGTATTGCTAAAAATTATTTAGATAAAGAGGAACTAGATGAATTAAAAGATTTAGTTAATATGTATTTAGATACAGCCGAAAATAGGGCAAAAAGACATATACCGATGAAAATGGAGGATTGGATTAAATCGGTAGAAGACATATTTAAAATAAATTTTTATGATAATTTAACTAATAAAGGTAGTATAAGTCATAAAGAAGCAGTAGAAAAAGCGGAAAATGAATATGAAAAATATAAAGTCATACAAGATAGAAATTATGTATCTGATTTCGACAAATTACTATTAGAAACCGATAAAATAAAAAGTGGTGATATAGATGAATAAATATAATATCGAAGAAATTAAAGAAACACTAGAGAGATGTAAAAATATGAAGTTAGAAGAAGTAACTTTAGATGATGTTGATGAAATAAGTTCTATAAAAATAGATAGAAGAAAATCAAGTAATGAAAGAATATTAAATTTTCTAACTAAAGTCAAAAATCCATACATCTTTAAAGTAAATGGAAAATTTATATAGATAGGGAGTAGATTATGAGTTATGAATTAAAAGAATTAAATATGGATATGGGAATTCCTGAATATGAAATGTATCAAGACATTCCATTAAAAGAATCAGGCTCAACAAATTTATGTAATGGCTTACCATATGAAGTATTTAAAAATTATTTAGAAAGCCAAATTGCGAGAAAATATCAAAATATTAGTGATTTTGATACACCAACTATTATTTATATTATGTATGTTAATGAATTACCAGTTGGGTATATTGGCCTTAGAACAAAAATAAATGATCAATGGAAAAAATGGTCAGGTAATTTCTATTATGCTATCAGATTATCAGAAAGAAAAAAAGGATATGGTACCAAAATATTAGAATTATCTTTAAATGAATTTAAAAAATTCAATTTTAAAGAAATATACGGTCAATCTTCAGCAGGAAATATTGCTTCGACAAAGGTGATAGAAAATAATGGTGGTGTATTATTAGAAGAAGTTGAAGGAACAAGATATTACAAAATAGATTTAAAATAGAGGAAGTGATTAAAGATGGAAAATCGACAAAATTCGACAAATAGTATAAATTGGTATCCAGGACATATGGCTAAGGCCAGAAGACTTATTAAAGAAAAATATGATATGATAGATATTGTGTATGAAGTGGTAGATGCAAGAATACCTTTCTCATCTAAAATCAAAGATGTCTATGAGATCATTGGCAACAAACCTAAAATTTTAATCATGACAAAGAAAGATTTATGTGATATTCGTATAACAAATTACTGGATAGAATATTATAAAAATTTAGGAAATCATGTAGTGCTTGTAGATTTAAATAAAGAGGACGCTGTGGCAGGAATAATAAATCTAACTCATGAGATTATGGAAAGCATGCAAGAAAAAAGGATTCGAAAAGGATTAAAAACAAAAGAAATTCGGGCATTAGTGGTTGGTATTCCGAATGTTGGTAAGAGTACACTTATTAATCGTTTATGTAAGCGTCGTGTTGCAAACGTTGGTAATAATCCAGGTGTAACACAGTCACTTAGCTGGCTCAAAACAACAAGTGATATTTTACTTTTAGATACTCCGGGTATTCTTTGGCCTAAATTAGATCAAGGCAATGTGGCTTTAAACTTAGCTGCTTTTACGGCAATTAAACAAGAAATTTTACCTGTTGACGAAGTGGCGGTTTATGTGTTAAAACAATTATCAGAGTATTATCCTCAAATTTTAAAAGAACGTTATGGTATCGACAAAGTTACTGATGATACAATATTAGATGCATATGAAACTATTGGGAAGAAAATCGGCGCTTATAAAAATGGCGAAGCTGATTATGATCGAGTTTCCATAAAAATTGTAAATGATATAAAATCAGAAACTATAAAGGGGATAACATTTGATAGGAAGTAGGATTTATGGATATTGATTTGCTAAAGTATGAAAAAGAATTATACCAAGAGGGCTATCATTTTATTGCTGGATGTGATGAAGCAGGAAGAGGTCCTTTGTGCGGACCTGTGGTAGCTGGAGCTGTAATATTACCAGAAAATTATCAATTAGAAGGTTTAACTGATTCTAAAAAACTTAGTGAGAAAAAAAGACAAGAATATTTTGAAATCATTAAAAGAGACGCGATTAGTTTTGGCATTGGAATCGTTGGTCCGAAAGAAATCGATGAAATAAATATTTATGAAGCGAGTCGCTTGGCAATGAAAAAAGCCATTGATGAAATGAAGATAAATCCGGATTATGTTTTAACTGATGCGATGCCTATGCCAAATTATAAATATCCAGTACAATCTATCATTAAGGGCGATGCAAAATCTTTAACTATTGCAGCTGCTAGTGTTTTAGCTAAGGTTACACGAGATGAAATTATGTATAAATTAGACAAGAAATACCCACAATATGAATTAAAGAAACATAAGGGCTATCCAACAAAAAGACATCTAGAATTACTGCAACTTTACGGTCCGAATGAACATTATCGATTTACTTATCGACCTGTTCGTGATTTAATAGAAGTAGGTGGTATCTATGAAGAAGTATAAAAATAGTACAATATTTCTAGAGGGATTTATTGCAACACTGTTCTTTTTTTCCATTGAAGTTATCTTTCGTGTAATTGAAGGTTTCAATTTATTTGACTATGCAACTTTACGTATTTTTCTTTCTTGTATGACACTTAGTTTTATTTTAGAATTTTTTTTATCTTTTATAAAAACGCGAAAAAAAAGGGATATTTTACACGGAATATTTCTTTTTGTTGTGACAATTTATACTTTTGTTCAAGCTGGATTTCGTAATTTTTTAGGGATTTTTATATCAGTTGGAACCAGTGGGCAAATGAGTGCGGTGCAAAGTTATATTGTGAATTTTATAAAAAGTTACAAACCAGAATATTACACTCTATTTATTCCATTTCTACTTTTTTTGGTTTTTACTTTTTTAAAGAAAAAAGGAAGTGATATTGCTAAGTTTTCATGGTATTCTAGAGTTTTAAACTTGTGTATGAGTTCTGTTTTGGTTGTAGTTTATATTGCGACTCTTATGATACCTTTTATGCAAAATTCAATGCAGTTAATTGATAATAAAACTTTATTTTTAGTTCCTACAAATTCTTCTATTGCGGTAAATCAGTTTGGTACAACAATTTATGGTTTATCCGACATAAGGCATTTAATACTACCAATTACTGTATTAAATGAAGTTGAGAACGAAGAACCTGAAATTGCAATTGATACAACAAGAACTTTTGATGATACAGCGTGGTTAGATTTAATTGCTACAGAAAAAAATACTTTAAATAATCGATTGAATCGATATTTTCAAGGAAGAACTATTTCACAACCAAATGATTACACAGGTTATTTTGAAGGAAAAAACTTGATTGTAATTATGATGGAGTCTATAAATAATGTGATTGAAAATAAGGAATATTTTCCAAATTTTGCACGTATGCTAGAAAGTGGCTGGTATTGGGAAAATAATTATAGCCCAAGAAATGCTTGTGCGACAGGAGATAATGAATTTTCAGGGATGACCTCTCTTTATCCAATTAATACTTCATGTACTGTTAACGTTACTCCAAAAAATACATATTTTACGGCTATATTTAATCAGTTTAATAATAGGGGATATACTACAAGTAGTTATCATGATTTAGATTCCACATATTATGAAAGGGCAATTTTTCATAAAAATATGGGGAGTGGGGCCTACTATGATGGAAACGATCTTGATATGGATGTTGATGCTTCTAACTACTTAGAATGGCCTAGTGATGTCGAAATGATGGAAAAGGCTTCTGAACATTTTTTGAGTGATGAGCCCTTTATGGTTTGGATGACAACAGTAACTGCGCATCAACCTTATGAAGAATCTAGTACATATGGAGATTTGTATTATGATTTATTTGATGATACAGATTATTCAGATTCTGTAAAACGGTACTTATCTAAAACAAAAGTAACAGATGATGCATTAGGACGTTTAATGGATTTGCTGAATGATGCGGGGAAATTAGATGATACTGTTATCATTTTATATGGCGATCATTATCCTTATGGCTTAAGTAATAAAGATGTAAGTAGTATGGTAGATTATGATATAGATGAATTTTATGAAATTGAAAGAACTCCATTTTTAATTTATAATAATCAATTGACAGCGGAAGTTTTTTCAGAAAAAACATTTTATATGAATTTATTACCGACTGTTGCTAATCTTTTTAACCTTGAGTATGATCCAAGATTTTACTTAGGAGAAGATTTATTTAGTGAAAGTTTTTCTGGGCGTGTTGTCTTTGCTGATGGCTCTTGGGAAGATGAAATTGCAAGATATAACGCTGTAAATTCTGAAGTTACTTATTTTCAAGAAGGAAAAACCTATTCAGCAAGTGAAATACAGAAGATAAATCGGGATATTTATAATAAAAAAACGATGAGTAAGCTGGCTATTGATGTTAATTA
The DNA here is from genome assembly GCA_948874605.1 of uncultured Bacilli bacterium. The sequence goes on from CAQRXS010000029.1 coordinate 11,061, forward strand.
TTTTGATTATTTAGAAAAAGAGTTAAATAAGAAAACAAAATGAAAGGAGAACTAAAATGAGTAAATTAATGATAGTTGAGTCCCCTCATAAAAGCAAAACGATTGGAGCGTTCTTAGGTTCCGATTATAAAGTAATTGCAAGTATGGGACATGTAATGGACCTTGCTACGACTGGAAAATTTGGTTTAGGGGTCGATGTTGAAAATAACTTTGAAGCAAATTATGTTCCTATAAAAGGAAAGAAAAAACTTATAACAGAAATGAAGAAAGATGTTAAAAATGCGGATGAAATCATTTTGGCAACTGACCCTGACCGTGAGGGGGAAGCAATTTCATGGCATTTAAAAAATGCATTGGGTATCAAAGATAAGGATTATGAACGAGTAACATTCAACGAAATTACAAAAGATGTTGTGTTAAACGCTTTGGAAAATCCTCGTAAAATCGATGATAATTTGGTAAAAAGTCAAGAAACTAGAAGGATTTTAGATCGAATTATAGGCTTTCGTCTAAGCAAATTAATGCAAAGTAAAACTGGCGGGAAAAGTGCTGGACGTGTACAAAGTGTTGCGTTAAAACTTATTGTTGATAGAGAAAGAGCAATTGCTGCTTTTGTACCAAAGGAATATTGGACTATTACAGCGGTATTTAAAGAATTTAATGCTGATTTAGAGAAGTATAAAAATAAAAAAATTGAAATTAAAAATGAAGAAGAAGCGAATACTATTTTGAATGCTTTATCTAAATCTTTTAAGATTGAATCGATAGAAAAAAAAGAAACCAAAAGGAATAGTAAACCTATTTTTAAAACAACAACAATGCAACAAATGGCTTCTAGTAAGCTTGGATATGCCTCTTCTAAAACAATGCGTATTGCCCAAAAATTATACGAAGGAGTTGATATTGGTCACGAATCAGTTGGTTTAATAACTTACATGAGAACTGATTCTGAAAGAGTGTCGCCAGAGTTTGTTCATGAGACAAAATCTTATATTGAAAAAAATTATGGTAAAGAATACGTTGGAAGTGTAAAGGTGCCAAAGAAAAAAGAAAATATTCAAGATGCTCATGAAGGTGTTCGTCCAACTTCTATTTTGCGTACACCAGAATCTATAAAAGAATATTTATCTTTAGAAGAATATAAATTATATGAAATGATTTACTATCGTGCTCTTGCATCGATTATGTCTTCTGCAGTTTTGATTAATACTTCTGTAAATTTAGAAAATAACGATTATCAATTTAAAGCTACTGGTTCCGTATTAAAATTTGATGGTTATTTAAAAGTATATGGTAAATTTGAAGATCAAAAAGATACAATTCTTCCTGATTTAGAAAATTATAAAAATGGGGAGATAGAAACTAACGAAATAACAAAAGAACAACATTTTACGAAACCTGAACCACGTTATACTGAAGGCACTTTGATTAAAGAGATGGAAAGCCTTGGAATAGGAAGGCCTAGTACTTATGCTCCAACAATTCAGACGTTAAAAGATCGCGATTATGTACGAGTTGAAGAAAAACGATTTTATCCGACAGAAGTTGGATTTGAAATTACCGACAAATTACAAGAATTTTTTTCCAATATTGTTAATGTAGAGTATACTGCAAATATGGAATTAGATTTGGATAAAATCGCAGAAGAAGAATTGGATAATATTAAAGTTCTTCGAGAATTTTTTGATACTTTTGAACCCATGGTGCAAAATGCATTTAAAAATATGGAGAAAAAAGAAGCAGAACAAACAGGAGAAGATTGTCCTGAGTGTGGAAATCCACTTGTAATCCGGAAGGGGCGT
>CAQRXS010000030.1:0-5033 GCA_948874605.1 uncultured Bacilli bacterium
GTAAAATACATGAAATACCAGTGATATTTGGTGATTACAATACAACTGATTCTGTCAGTGGGGAATGTACAACACCTATGACCTCTGGGAATATTGGTAATTGTGAAGTAGGAGACTATATGACACATCCTGCTTTCTTAAGTATTCCGAGTAATGGCTTCTGGGTAGGAAAGTTTGAGACAAGTAAATCAAATAGTAATCCAGATAATTCTATAAATCCAAAGGGTATTCAAATCAAACCTAACAAAGTAAGTTGGAGAAATATAAACGTAGGAAATATGTTTAATACAAGTCATGAATATAAAAGAAACTTGGATAGTCATATGATGAAGAATACCGAGTGGGGAGCCGTAGCCTATTTACAGCATAGTGCCTATGGATCACAATCAAGTGTAAGGTTCAATAATAATTCTGTGTTTTTAACAGGTTATGCGAGTATAAATGAGCCAACATGCGGAGGCACTGGGGATAATCGAGATTGTAAAAAATACGGAACAACAGAAGATATAACAAAGCCTTATAATACAGAAACAGGAGTACTTGCTAGTACAACTGGTAATATAACTGGAATTTATGATATGAGTGGTGGTAGTGTAGAATACGTGGCTGGCGTTGTGATAGATGAAAGTGAAAAAATGGAGGAAAAGTATTATGATGAATATCTTGACGGATCAAAACATTCAGAGTATACAAGGAGAATACTAGGAGATGCTACAGGAGAGACAGGTCCTTTCGAGAGCGTCACTTATGGAAGTCAAACAGGAAGACAAATAAGCTCTTGGTATGCAGATCGCGCATATTTTATATTTCATACCACTTCTTGGTTTGTTCGAGGACATGCTTATAATGATGGTTCAGAGGCTGGAATATTTGCGTTTAGTAACCTTACTGCTTCAGGAGACCCATATGGTAGTTTTCGTGTCATACTAACTCCTCTAAATTAGTATGATAAAATTTAAAGGGGTAATTCGACATAATCTAACAAATTCTTTTCTTTACAATTATTTTATTTTTCGTTATAGTAATTTTGCTTAAAAGACATACTCCTTAAAAAGGAGAATTTATGAAAAAATATTTAATACTATTTTTTTTCGTGATAACTTGTGGTTGTTTGACTGTAAATGCCAAAGTAATTTCTCATCGAACTGGATTTTATATGTATGTAAATGGCACTATGGAAGAAATCCTATTGTATGAGGAAGAAGAATCTCATAAGCCTGTTTACCGTCTTGCATACGATAATGAAACTTACAATGATTCTAATTATCGCGAAACGAGTAAGATTTCCTTAACAGAAGAAGAACTGGAAAAGATAAAAAAATACATTTCGATAATTACAGAAGGAAAAGCTTACAGCGAGCTTAGTTATCACCAAAAATTTACACCTCAAATTCTAATTTGGCAAATGTGGCAAGAAAAAACAGGAGTTCCCTTAAGTTATACTTTTGATGTAGGCTTTGTTAAAAATTATGAGACTGTTTTAGAACAAATAACAAAACCAGAAATATACACGTTTGAAACTCGGATTGATGAGCCTCTTTCCATAAACTTTTTACCCATATTTCAAGCTCCGTATATAATTAAGCCTATGGACAATAATTTTACTATCAATCAAAACGGTAATAAATTCGAAATTATTCCTGATAAGGTAGGTTCATTTCAATTTAAAATAGAATCAAGTTATTTTGACGAAATAGTAAAATATTATGCATTTGAAGATTCAGAAATGATAAGCTTGATTAAAAGTAAAATACCTAACAGTGAGATTCATTTAACAGTTAATGAACCCTTAAAAGAAAATCATCATATATCTGTCGCTGAAAATAGTTCAATAGAGATTTCAACAGAAAAAGAAAGTTTTGCGCAAGGCGAAAAAGTAAAATTAGTATATACACTAAAAGAAGGTTATCTTTTAGATTCTATCGAGGTTTACTCGAATGGCATTCCACTAACAGTAGAAAACGACGAATTTATCATGCCAGATAATGACGTGATAGTCATAACAAATACAAACCCTATTCCTATTTATAAAATAAATGCAATTGTATCAGAAGGCGTTATTGTGAGTTTACCAAATGAATTAATTCCCGGAAATAAAATAGACTTAGATTATAAACTGCCTGATAACGAAAAACTATTATTTCTTCAAGTAATAACTGAAAGTGGGATTAAACTAGATGTATCAGAAAATCAATTTGTTATGCCCGAAGAAAATGTAATTTTAGAAATTTATACAGAAAAAATAAAAACACCAATTTATGATATATACAACATGGAAACTCCTGGTATTAAAATTTTAGTAAATCAAGAAGCTAAAGCTGGGGAAACAGTCGAATTAAAGTATCAATTATTAGAGGATTATGAATTCCTGTATTTTGGAGTTTATACGAAAAATAATTCAAAAATAGATTTAGATGACCTCCAATTTATTATGCCTGAAGAAAATGTTTTCGTAAAAGCATATGTGAAAAAAAAGGAAATAACAAAAAATCCATCTCATAAAATTATTACTCCCATTATTGAAGGTATTAGAATTTCTATTCCTAACGAAAGTTTAAAAAATGAACCTGTGGCATTTAAATATGAACTAGAGCCAAACTATATTTTAGAAGAATTAAGTATTTTTTCCAGTAATGGTGAGAAAATCGCCATCGATAATAATCAATTTTTGATGCCAAATAGTTCTGTTTTTGTATACACTAAAGTCTCGTTAAAAGAGGAAGAAAAGAAAAACACGCATAATGTCTTTATAAATCTTACAGGAGAAGTAATGCTTGCTCTTCATGAGAAACATGATACAGGAGAAAAAGTTTCGATTAATCTTCCAATAGAAGAAAGCTATGAAATAGAAAAAATAGAAGTAAAGAATGAAAAAAACGAAACATTGAATTTTAATATTGATTCATTTATAATGCCAGATAGTGATATTTTTATTAATGTAAAACTAAAAAAGAAAAAGATTCAATCTCACCAAATATTTTCGGTTCCAGCAGATGGTATTAGCGTAATCGTTGCGTCACAAAAAAATGTAGGGGAACAAGTAGAGTTTTCGTATTTTTTAAATCCAGAGTATGAGTTAGAATCTATGGGTATATATACTAAAAATGGTGACGAAATAAAGCCTCAAAATAACACTTTTATAATGCCAGATAATGATGTAGTACTATTATTTTCTACGAAAAAGAAAATACCAAATTCAAATAAAATAGATATTGCGAAAAATAACTATATTACCATTCATATACCTAACGAAAAAAAGCAACTCACAAATATAGAGAAAAATATTATTTTTACAGAACAAAAATTGATAATGAATGATGAAAAATCTATTTCAAATGTTTGGAATTCTAAAAAAATCTTACAAGAAAAAAATACTAAAAAAACGTCTGATAGAAATAATTCATCAGAAGCACAAAAAGAAAACCAAACTTTAATTCCTTCAACGTCTGCCACCCAACCAAGCGAGACATGTACAGTACCAATAAATCAAAAAGACAAAAAAGATTATTCTATTTTTTGCCTGCTTTTAGGTATTTTTATGGGGATATTATATGCAAAAATCTGTAAATAATGTGTAAAAAATGCAAAAAATTACATTTTTTGCATTTTTTTTGCGAAAAAAAAAGGAATTTGGCGATTCATCCGTAATATATATTATTAAGGAGGAATTTATATGCCTACATTATCTCAGGAAAAAATAGACGAGATAAGACAAGGTGCAAATATTGTAGAAATTGTAAGCGAATATATTCCTCTAACAAAAAGAGGAAAGAATTATGTCGGAGTATGTCCTTTTCATCAAGACCACTCACCAAGTATGAGTGTTTCTGAAGAAAGACAAATGTTTAAATGCTTTTCCTGTGGAACAGCTGGAAATGTTTTTAAGTTTGTGAGCGAGTTTGAAAACATCTCATATATTCAAGCCGTTGCTAAAGTTGCCGAAAAAATTGGTATGCCAATTAGTATAGACTCATCTTTTAAAAAGGTTGAAAAATTTTCAAAAGAATATGAAATAATGAATTTAGCAATGCTGTATTTCAAAAATAATATTAGTACAACTCAAGGAAATTTAGCGAAAAAGTATTTAAAAGAGAGAAACCTTGATGAATCAGTGCAACAGGAATTCGATGTAGGATTAAGTTTACAAAATAAGAGTTTATATGAATTTTTAAAAAAGAAAAAAGTTAGTGATGCAGATATGGTTACTTTAGGGCTAGTGAATCAAAATGGTTTAGAATATCAAGATGTATTTAAAAATCGTATTATTTTTCCGATTCATGATGCATTAGGTCATGTCGTTGGTTTTATTGGGCGTATATACGAATCAACTTTTGGGCCGAAATATCTAAACAGTAAAGAAACGCATATTTTTCGTAAAGGAAATATCTTATTCAACTATCATCGCGCTAAAGATGCCGTTCGTCATACCAAAACTTTAATTCTTGTAGAAGGAAATATGGATGCCATTCGCATGTATTCTTGCGGTTTTAAACACACAGTAGCGCTTCAAGGAACAAGCTTAACAAAAGAACAGATTGAATTAATAATGAAACTTCATTGTTCTGTTATTTTGATGTTTGATAATGATGAACCTGGAGAAAATGCGACCTTGCAAAACGGAGGTCTACTCGAAAACGCAGGTATAAAAGTTGATGTTGTCCGTTTGAGTGGTGAAAAAGATCCAGACGAATATATAATCAAAAATGGTATACATGCAATGGAGGAAAACTTAAAAAATCCGTTATCTTATTTAGAATTCAAACTAAAGACTTTAAAACAAAATATCAATTTAGATGATACCAAAGCGTTAGCGGAATATGTAAAACAAGTTTTAAACACTTTAAAAGGAAAAGACGAAATAACAGTAGATGTAACCTTAAATCGTTTAGTGAAAGATTATAATTTATCTTATGATGTATTGAAATCACAAATTGAAGTAGAAGAAAAAGAAATATTACCCTCTAAAACAATAGAAGTGCAAAAGCCTAAAACGAAAAAGAAAAGATATAATATCAGCGCAGAGCATATCTTAT